>CALXAO010000069.1 GCA_944386295.1 uncultured Clostridia bacterium
AACCGTCCCCTCCATCTTATACGCAACAGGAATTAGACTATGATGCATCGACCAGCCCTGCGGAAGACTTCCACTGGACCTGGAATTCCGACGGAACGCTGACCGTTTCCGGCTACCGCGGTCCCGGCGGGGCGGTAGTTGTTCCCCGGCAATATAAAAACGCTATTGTAACAGCCGTAGAGGCAAACGCATTCCTAGGTCACGAAGAAATTACATCCCTAGTTCTTCCGGAAACGGTCCAAACGCTGGGAGAAAACGCTTTTTATGAATGCACCGGGCTGACCCGGATTCAGCTACCGAGTCAAATTACAGAAATTCCAAGCGGACTGTGTTACAAATGCACCTCCCTGGAACAGATTCCGCTGCCCAAATCGTTGATAAAAATTGGAACGGCGGCCTTTTCCTACTGTATCCAGCTCAAAGAACTTACAATTCCGGAAGGCGTTGTTCAGATTGGAAAAATTGCCTTTCTGGGAAGCGGACTGCAAACGATATCTCTGCCCGACACACTAACCGTTCTGGAATCAGATTTGTTTCGGGAATGTAAAGACCTGGAAACAATCCGTCTTCCAGAAAAACTGGAACAGATTGGAACAAATGTTTTTGCAGACTGTACCTCACTACAAACCATTTCTCTTCCCCAGACTCTGACCCGAATAGAAGAAAAGGCTTTTGCCAGATGCACTGCGCTGATTGAAATTACACTTCCAGCCGAACTGAAAGTAATACAGAACGAAGTTTTTCAAAGCTGCGATTCTTTGGTATCCACAGTTTTTTTGGGGATACCGGAACAATTAGGCACAGGCGTGTTTAGCCGATGCACGTCGCTGACAGCCGTCACTCTGCCGGAGGGACTAACTGTACTTCCCGAAAAAACCTTTTTTGGCTGCGTTAGTCTGCCGAACATTATATTGCCAACCACTCTGACCAAAATCGGCAATGCCTGCTTTGAAGGCTGCGAACTGCTGGGAATTCCAGTGCTGCCGGAAGGAATCCTTCAGCTAGGAGATAGAGCGTTTGCCGGCTGTCGGACAATAAACGAAATTACATTTCCGGAAAGTCTTCGGGAAATTGGTGAAGAAAGCTTTGCCGAATGTACCGAACTGAAAAAACTGTCGGGAGCGGCGCCGGAATATTTTGGGAAAAATGCTTTCCTAGGGACACCAGCACTAAACAACGCATCCGGGGGGATGCTGGTACTGCAAAACACTCTGATTGCCTATCAGGGCAATGCCCGGGAAGTAACGGTCCGCTGGGGTATTTACACCATAGCCGATTACTGTTTCAGCGGCAATGAATCGCTGGAAATTATTCATCTTTCCTATTCTTTGATTCGGGTTGGTAATCATGCTTTTGAAGATTGCACTACTCTAACGGAAGTGTTTTTTCCTGAATCGGTCCGCGCCATTGGAGACAGTGCCTTTGCAGGCTGTGATTCTCTTCGGAAAATTACAGTAAGACAAGGAACGGAAACCATTGGCAATAAAGCCTTTGCCGATTGTATTTCACTAAAAGAACTTGCTCTTCCCATTTCGGTAATCCATCTAGGAAACGAAGCGTTTGCCCATTGTCCCGTGCTAAGCAAGGTCACATTGCGGGATGGTTTGCAAACCATCGGGGCTGCGGCTTTTCGAGATTGCACCGCTCTGACGCAGCTTTCCCTGCCGGTAACGGTAACCCGGTTAGGCGATGCTGCCTTTTTCAACTGTACCGCCCTGCGAAAGGTGATATTTGCAGAACCCAAGGAAGACCCGCAGCTGGAACAGGCTGGGCAGTTCCTATTCGGTGGCTGCGCGGCATTGGAGGAAACTGATCTGCGAAATCTGCCGGAAAACGCTTTTTGGGGAACACCACTGCAATCTAATCCGGACATTCCGGAAGAAATCGAATAAACAGAAAAGAGAGAAAAACTATGAATCCGCGTTACAACAACGCACTTCTTTGCGATTTTTATGAATTCACCATGGGAAACGGATATTTTGCAAACGGAATGAAAGATACTATCAGCTGTTTCGACCTGTTTTTTCGTAAAGTCCCCGATCAAGGAGGATTTGCCATTGCCGCAGGGTTGGAAACAGTAATTCAGTATATTCAGGATCTTCATTTTACCCCGGAAGATATTGAATACCTGCGGTCAAAACATACCTTTTCGGAGAAATTTCTAGAATATCTAGCTCATTTTGAATTTACTTGCGACATTGACGCGGTGGAGGAAGGAACTCCTGTTTTTCCCAACGAACCAATTATTACGGTGAAAGGACCGGCAATTCAAGCTCAGCTGCTGGAAACCATGCTGCTGCTTTCGGTAAATCACCAATCCTTGATTGCCACCAAAGCACACCGGATTGTCACCGCAGCCCAGGGACGGGATGTATTTGAATTTGGTTCTCGCAGAGCCCAAGGAAATGACGCCGCCATTTTGGGAGCCAGGGCTGCATACATCGGCGGTTGCGCGGGAACAGCCTGTTCAATCTGTGAACCGCGGTACGGAATTCCTGCGGTGGGAACCATGGCCCACGCCTGGGTTCAGATGTTTCCGTCAGAATACGATGCTTTCCGTGCCTACGCGGAACTGTATCCGGACGGATGTACTCTGCTGATTGATACTTACAATGTACTGAAATCAGGACTGCCCAATGCTATTCGAGTGCACAAAGAAATTCTTCAGCCGACTGGTCACCGTTTGAAAGGTATCCGAATTGATTCGGGAGACGTCGCATATCTGTCTAAAAAAGCACGAAATATTTTGGATGAAGCAGGCATGAAAGACTGTAAAATTTTTATTTCCAACTCTTTAGACGAATATATTATCCGGGATATCCTTTCTCAGGGAGCAAAGATAGATTATTTCGGAGTAGGAGAACGGCTGATTACCTCTCGGAGCGAACCGGTATTCGGAGGGGTTTATAAGTTGGTAGCAATTGAAAAAAACGGAACCATGATTCCGAAAATCAAATGCTCCGAAAATGTAGAAAAAATTACCACACCCTGTGAAAAGAAAGTATATCGGCTCTTCTCCAATGCCACAGGAAAAATGGAAGCGGATCTGATTACCGTAGCAGATGAAACCTTTGACTTTACACAGCCGATTACATTATTTCACCCAGATTTTCCTTGGAAAAGAAAAACCTTTGAAAATTACACCGCAAAGCCTCTCCTCTGTCCCATTTATCGGAAAGGTAAACTGGTATATTCAATACCCTCCGCGCAGGAAAGCCGTCAGTACTGTATGAAACAGACCGAAACTCTTTGGGAAGAAATCAAGCGATTTGAAAACCCGGAAAACTATTATGTAGACCTGTCGGAAAAACTTTGGCAGATCAAACGGGATCTGTTGGTCCGGAACCACGGTTAAGAATTATACGAAAGGAATGACGGAATGCGAGATTCGAAGTGGGTCATCCGGACCCAGAATGAGGCAATAGTAAAACAACTCTGTCAAACCCATGGACTGCCTGAAGTTACGGCCCGGTTACTTTGCAATAGAGGAATTACAGACCCGATAGAAGTACAAACCTTTTTTGGTGCCAAGCTATACGAAACGCTACATAATCCATTTTTGCTTCCGGACATGAATATTGCTGTAACACGGCTCCGACAAGCAATCCGGAACGGCGAAAAAATTACGGTATACGGGGATTATGATGTAGACGGTATTACATCAACAGTAATTCTTTATACATATCTTTCTTCCACGGGCGCCTGTGTAGACTATTATATTCCATCCCGATTGGAAGAAGGATACGGCCTAAACCGGAATGCTTTGGATCAAATCCGGGAAAACGGTACAAAACTATTGGTAACAGTAGACACCGGAACTACCGCTGCGGAAGAAGTGATCTATGCAAAGCAAATTGGTTTGGATGTTTTGATTACCGACCATCACGAATGTGTAGATCAATTGCCTGATTGTCCGGTCGTCAACCCCAAACGGAAAGACAGCGAGTATCCGTTTCCCAACCTTGCAGGCGTGGGTGTGACTTTTAAACTAATATGCGCCTGTATGGAAAACACGCCAGCGGCGTTTGAACAGTTTGGAATATTGACTGCAATCGGAACCATTGCTGATATTATGCCTCTCAAAGATGAAAACAGATCCATTGTTCGGGAAGGACTACGGTTGTTAAACACAGCGCCTCCCCCCGGAATTCAAGCATTGCTTGGCGTCTCTGCGGCAGACGGAGACATTGATTCTGGAACTGTAGCTTATCAGATTGCGCCGCTTATGAATGCCGCAGGGCGTGTAGGAGATCCTAAACTATCAGTTCGGCTTCTGCTTTGCAAAGATTTGATACAGGCGAAAAAATTGGCAGAAGAGTTGAACCGCTGCAATCTGGACCGAAAAGAAAAAGAACAAACAGTAATCCGGGATATTGATCAAATTTTGCACGGTACACAGCCCACAGATAAAATTCTGGTCTTCGGGTCAGAAACGTGGCACAACGGAGTCATTGGAATTGCAGCCTCCCGACTTACGGAACGGTATTGCCGTCCATGCATTTTGCTTTGCTTTGATAAAAACAAAGGGAAAGGTTCGGCCCGGAGTGTAAAAGGGGTAAATCTGTTTGAACTGGTCTCCCGTACCTCGGAAAAACTGGAAAATTTCGGTGGGCACGAAATGGCAGTGGGCCTGACATTGGACCGAAAAAATTACGATGCGTTTGTAAAAGAAATAACCGAAACAGCAAATCAAACCATAAGAGAAGACAACCTGCAGCCGGTTTACGAAGCGGAATGTGAAATTCGGCCGGAAGAACTCAACTTCAGCTTTACAGACGCATGTGATCTACTTGAACCGTTTGGAAACGGGAATCCTTCCCCCTTTTTTGTCCTCCGAAATCTAAAACTGGAAAACTGCACAGCAGTAGGCGGCGGAAAACATACCCGCCTGCAACTTCAAAGCGGTACTCAGCATTTTACGGCAATGTATTTCGGGAAAACTCAGGAACAAATCGGATGCATGGAAAAAGAGCCGATTGATCTTTTGTGTTCGGTCCATAAACGGATCTTTCAAAACAAGACAACATTAAACATTATCGTAAAGGATTTAAAACCGGCCGATGACCCGGAAGAAAAAAAACACCGGCAACATTATGAGCGGTTTTGCAAAGGCGAATCTCTCCCCGCCGAGGAAAAAATTACAAGAGAAGATTTAGCAGCGTTTTACCGCTGGACTTGCAAACACAGCGCGCCTGGAAAGCCGGTTCAAATTACATCCAGACGTCTAACGAAAGAATTGAAAAAAAGTATCCCGGATTTTTCTCTTTGTCGGCTACTGCTTTGCAAAGATGTACTAACAGAGCTTGCATTGCTTATTGTACAAGGAAATAATCTGCTTCAGTTGGAACCGATAAAAACAACACAAAAAGCAGACCTGACCAAAGCTAACCGATGGGAAGAACTTTGCCGAGGATGAAAGGAATCTGTCGTTTATGATGGAAGATCATGTACAGTCCCTAATAGAATTGGTAGAAACAAATGAAAACAAACACGAAGCCGCGCGAATCCGAAACGCGGCTGTGTTTGCTGAACACGCTCATCAGAACCAAAAACGCAAGTCGGGAGAAGCATACATTTCCCATCCAGTGGAAGTTGCAAAGATTCTTCTGTCTTATGGGTTGGATGACGAGACCATTATCGCCAGTTTACTTCACGACACCGTAGAAGATACACCGGTTACTTTGGATCAGGTGCGAGAACTGTTTGGAGAAGAAGTAGCGGAATTGGTGGACGGGGTAACCAAGTTAGGGAAAATATCCTATTCCAGCAAAGAAGAACAGCAGATTGAAAACTTGCGGAAAATGCTGTTGGCTATGGCAAAAGACATCCGCGTTATTATGATTAAATTAGCGGACCGGCTGCACAACATGCGAACTCTTGAATGGCAAACTCCCGAAAAACGCAGAGAAAAAGCGCTGGAAACACTGGAAGTTTATGCTCCCCTGGCCCATCGGTTAGGAATTCAGAACCTGAAATCGGAACTGGAAGACATTTCACTTAAATATTTGGATCCAATCGGATACAATGAAATTGTCGCAGATCTGGAACTTTTTCACGAAAACAATGAGAGATTTCACCGAATCCGTTCCATGATTACAGACAAACTGAAAGTCGAAAATATTGATGCCACAGTAGAAAGCAGAATTAAACATATTTACAGCATTTACCGGAAAATGTTTACCCAGAATAAAGACTTCAATGAAATCTATGACTTGTATGCTTTTCGGATTATTGTTAATAAAACCACCGAATGTTACAATGTGCTGGGACTAATGCACGACCTGTTTACCGCCATTCCCGGCCGTCTAAAAGACTATATTGCAACGCCGAAGCCAAACATGTATCAATCTCTGCATACTACTGTTTCCTTTGAAGGATACCTGTTTGAAATTCAGATCCGAACCTATGAAATGCATCGGATTGCCGAAATGGGAATCGCAGCTCACTGGAAATACAAAAGCGGACTGTCCGGACAAGACCCTCTGGATCAGCGACTGGAATGGGTTCGACGACTGTTGGAAGTTCAGGATGGGCTGAGCGACGCCGATGATTTTATGAAAACCTTTAAAATCGACCTGTTCGCTGACCAGGTTTTTGTTTCTACGCCGAAAGGAGATATCATTACCTTACACGCAGATTCCACCGTTATTGATTTCGCATATGCCATCCACAGCCAGGTAGGGAATAAAATGATCGGCGCGAAAATTAACGGTCGCATTGTAGAACTGACATCAAAAATGCAGAATGGAGACGTGGTGGAAATCATTACCTCCGAAGCATCCAATGGCCCTTCCCGAGACTGGCTGAAAATTGTTCGGACCAATGAAGCGAAAGCCAAAATCCGGCAATGGTTCAAGAAAGAAAAGAAAGAGGAAAACATTCAAAACGGCCGGGAAGATCTGGAACGGGAGCTACGGAGAAACCTGATCAATCTGAACAACATTAGTCGGGATGAGTTGTTAGCCCCGATTTATAAGCGGTACGCGTTGTCCGGATTTGACGATCTGTGCGCGGCAATTGGTTATGGCGGTGTTTCTCTTTCCAAAATTTTGCCGAAAATTAAAGACGATTACAGTAAAATTATAAAACAGCAGCAGGCGGTTCAACGGCCACACCCCCCCGGCGGGATCAAAAAAAATCCCGGCGGTGTGGAGGTAGATGACATTGATAACTGCTTAGTTCGACTTGCCGGATGCTGTGTCCCGGTACCGGGAGATGAAATTGTCGGATTCATCACTCGAGGATATGGTGTTTCAGTACACAAGGCCGACTGTCCCAATATTAAAAACAGCGATCCGGCCCGACTGGTTCGTGTACATTGGGAAGGAAACGATACGGAATATTTTACTACAAGCCTTTACCTGATTGCCCTCAACCGTATTGACTTATTTGCTGATATTTCCGCAGTATTGGCCAATATGCACATCATGACCCATTCCCTGACCATGAACCCACAGTCTGACGGCTGTGTCAAAGTCTTTTTGACTATTGAGGTGCACGGTTTGTCTCATTTGGAAGTAATTGCAAAAAAACTGCGGAAAATTCGGGACGTGTTGCAAGTGGAACGTGTTTAACAGAAAGAAGAGAATTTTGATGAAAGCAATTGTTCAACGGGTGCGGCGGGCTGTTTTAACCGCAGATGGACAGGATTGGTCCCAAATCGGTGCGGGACTGCTGATTCTAGTGGGTGTGGAGCAGAATGATACTGAGGACGATGCCCACTTCTTGGCAGAAAAATGCGCCAGGCTCCGAATTTTTGAAGACGAACAGAGAAAAATGAATTGTTCCCCTTTGCAGGCCGGCGCAGAAGCACTGGTTATTTCGAATTTTACTCTTTGCGGAGACTGTTCCGGCGGAAACCGTCCTTTTTTTGGAAGCGCGGCTCGTCCGGAGCAGGCAAAACCTCTTTATGAAAAATTTGCAAAAATTCTGGGAGAAACCATTCCGGTAAAAACCGGAAAGTTCGGCGCAGATATGCAAACCGAAACAACCCTGGACGGTCCAGTTACACTTTGGTTAGACAGTCATGTCCTTTGAAAGGAGAAACATACATGCAATTAAAGCGGCTACATCTAGGAATGTTGGTAACTAACTGTTATCTTCTACTGTTGGAAAACAGTGCCCTGGTCATTGACCCGGCAGACCGAATGGACAAAATTCTAGATGCGGCAGAGGGGAAACCGATCCAGACGGTACTGCTCACGCATGGCCATCTGGATCATTTTTTTGTGCTGGATGAACTTTGCCAACAAGCTGTTCCCCGAATTTATTTACATCACGCAGACGAAGCCTATTTAAACCAACAGGAACTGCGTGCTCCTATCACATTTCCGCAGGGAGAAGGGAAAGTCTATTCCGTTACCGATATGCTTTGGGGAGGGGAAACCCTGCACTGGACGGACGGAGGCGAAACGCTGGAACTGGAAGTTCTGCACACACCCGGACATACACCGGGTTCAGTCTGTTTTTACCAAAAGGCGGAAAATACTCTCTTTTCCGGGGACACCCTGTTTCGCGGAGGCAGAGGCCGGACAGATTTTCCCGGCGGAAATGCTCAGCAAATGAACCAGTCCCTAGAACGACTTTCCAGGCTTCCAATGGAAACAAAGGTTTTACCGGGACATGGGTTTGCTACTACGATTGGGGAAGAATTTGGCGGAGGCCTCCAGATATGAAATTAATTCTTCAGGGAACCGATCGCCGATATGACATTGAAAGTCTTTGTCCACTGTTTTTTCCGGGCGAAGGTTTTTCAGAGGAACAAGGGAAAATACTAACGGTAACAAGAAACGGAAACTGCTTTCGCGCGACATTTCAGATAGAGCAGACAGTGACCGAAGCCGAAGTCCATGTACAGCCCGGCCTATATGACGGGGAACGGGCCGCCCTGAAACGGGCCGTATATGAAGCATTGCAAAAAGCGACCGGCATATCCTCCCCCTGGGGAATTTTATCCGGTGTCCGACCGCTTCATTTTTATCAGAGTGCACTCTCCTGTCATGGTACGCAAACAGAAGAAATTCTGGAACGGGAATATCTGATTTCCCCTGAAAAGGAGGAACTTTGCCGGGACACTGCCCGACAACAAATTCGGGCGAAAATTCTAAACGTTCCCGACTCCGCAGGACTTTATCTGTCCATTCCTTTTTGTCCTAGTCGGTGCCGCTACTGTTCTTTTGTTTCAGAATTGACCCAACGGGAAAAAAACCTGATCCCTGCGTATCTAAAAAAAATGAAATTGGAAATGACCCGAAAAGCCCCACTGCTGCAAAAAAGCGGTCAAACGCTTCGGACCGTTTATATCGGCGGAGGAACGCCTACTGTACTTACCTCGCAGGAGTTGGGAGAACTGCTTACCGAAATCCGACAGCATTTTGATCTTTCGCAGGTTCTGGAATATACTGTAGAAGCAGGACGCCCCGATACTATGACAGAAGAAAAGCTACAAGTCCTGAAGAAAAAAGGCGTCACCCGGGTCAGTGTCAATCCACAGACCCTCAGTGACGAAGTGCTTTGTCGAATCGGACGAAATCATACAGTAGAAGATTTTTTTCAGGCTTACCAGACTGCCAAGGCTGTCGGACTGGAAATCAATGTAGATCTGATTGCAGGCTTGCCGGGAGAGGATGCCGACGCATTTTCTGCAGGATTCCGGGAAATCCTGTCTTTGGCACCGGAGAACATTACCTTGCATACGCTGTATATCAAGAGAGCTGCCGCTTTTGACATGGAGGATACTGCCGCTGCTTTTACAAAACAAGGAGATCAGGCAGGAAAAATGGTAGAATTTGCCCGCAAGCAATGCCGGGAAGCAGGGTATTTCCCCTATTATTTGTATCGGCAGAAAAATACCGTAGGAAATCATGAAAACGTGGGATATACCAGACCCGGCAAAGAAAGCCTTTACAACATCTATATGATGGATGACTTGCAACCGATTTGGGGCATCGGGGCAAATGCCGTGAGCAAAATTATCTCGAATGAAGGCCGGGTCTATCGAACCTACAATACAAAATTCGCTTACAATTACCTGAAGGAGGATCTGAAATGCTGAGTCCCATGCACAGCGATTATTTAATTGACGATATAAACCAACGGGTTCAAACTGACCCAGAAAAACTGATCCAGGAAGCAGAAACGGAATATCACAGACAGTTGAACTGCGCAATCCGTGAAATTGGCTCCCGGCGGATTGTCTGTTTGGCCGGGCCATCCGGATCCGGAAAAACAACCACAGCCCATAAACTAAAGGCACAGCTGGAACAAACAGGACGTGACACCATTGTTCTTTCCATGGATGACTTTTATAAGCATCGCAGCCAAATGCCTGTTATTGACGGCAAACCGAATCCAGAGGTACTGGAAGCTCTGGAAGTAGATTTGATGAATGAAAAATTGCAACAGCTGTTAACCGAAGGAAAAGCAGACCTACCCCGATATGACTTTACAAATGGAAGTCGACAGGATGACGCGGTGCCTACCGTACTGACGGCTGACGGGTGTATCATTATTGAAGGTATTCACGGACTAAATGAAGCAGTATCCCGAAAATTTCCACAAAATACACTGTATAAAATTTATATCAGTCCCCACAGCGGATTTCAGAAACGGAATGGAGTGGGCATTGACAAGCGGCAGGTTCGACTTATCCGCCGTCTGGTACGGGATTACAACCATCGAAACAGCAGCACACTGCGTACCATGGATATGTGGATTGAAGTCGGAACAGCAGAAGATTTGTTTATTCGTCCCTTGGCCCGACTGGCTGATCTGCGGATCAACACTGTACACCTATATGAGCCGAATGTTATGCGGAATGAAGCTATTGCATTGCTCCGGCAGCTGCCTTCCGACAGCAAGTACCGAGAAATGGCGGCCAACCTGATCTTTTCTTTGGAGCAGTTCCTTCCTCTGCCAGTAAGTGTCGTGCCCACGGGTTCTCTTTTGCAGGAATTTATCGGAAAGCCGAAAAAATAAGAGTTATCTGTGAATTTTTCGTGTACCCTCTTGACAGAAGACCGTTTTTTGTGTATAATTACTGTTGTAGGGCTGTATCGTGTCCTATTGTAAACGATGGAGGGAGGGAATTGAAATGTCAGAGATCAAAATCAAGGAAAATGAGTCGCTGGACAATGCGCTCCGTCGTTTTAAGAGACAGTGTGCCAAAGCCGGAGTCCTCTCCGAGTTGAGAAAGCGTGAGCACTATGAAAAACCTTCTGTAAAAAGAAAGAAGAAGTCTGAGGCCGCAAGAAAGCGCAAATATAAGTAATCTGACTACAACAAATGCATGGTGCAGGATGTTTGCATCATGCATTTTTTATAAAAAGGAGCCTGCCATGAATCTTCTGCTGACCCCTTCATTCTACATTTCCCGCGTTACCGATCTTACACCGGAATGGCTTTGGGCCCACAAGATCCGAGGAGTACTAACGGACCTAGATGACACCCTGGCGGCCCGGACCTGTTCTCTTCCAAAACAAGAAACAATACAGTGGATTGCCGAGCTAAAGCAACAAGGAATCCAAATTTGCATTGTGTCCAATAATCACAAAAAACGAACAGAAACCTTTGCCCGACCTCTAGAAATTGGATTTGTATACAATGCCTGCAAACCTTTTTTGTGGGGTTTGGAAGCAGGACTTGCAGTATTGGGACGAAAGAAAGAAGAGGTCGCTCTTATAGGCGACCAGATTTTTACAGATATTAAAGCAGCAAACCGGATGGGAATCCGATCTATTTTAGTAGAACCTATCGGTCCCTCCGGCGGATTATATGTAGATTGGAAACGCCGGAAAGAACTTCCATTGCGGACAGAACTGCAAAAAAGAATAGGTCCTGACGGTGCTATTGTTACAGGTTGATGAGGAGATTCGTTCCTTGCGGAAAGATTTACAAGAGTCTCGGCAGGAAACAGAGAATGCGCAGAAACAGGCGGACAAATACCAGAAGAGCATGAATGAGCTTACTCCTATGGTAAAAAAGCTGGCGGCAGACTTTTCCGCAGACCCGGAGCAGACGTTTTCAGAAGCGACGGTTATGGAATCTGCAAAGTCGTATCGGGAGAAGAAAGCCAAGCCGCTGGTAAAGAAAATCGTACAGGTCATGCGCTCCGTTTATTCGGCATATCTGGATATTTCAAATAAGTTTACAAAGCTGCAAGTGGCTTACAACAGGGAACGCGGAAACAAGCAGCTGATAAACAGGCCAGAAGAAAGCTGGCAACTGAGGATAATGACAGCTGATTTTGGGTGTACAAAGGCGGTGGTTGGTTCCTGTGATTAACCGGGCAAAGCAACAGGAGCAGATAGAAGCTGAGTAGAGACGGGCTGCAAGGAGAAAACACGATTGGGGAGCCCGCTGACAGACGGATGGTTGATGAAAGCTCTCTTAGCTACCATGAAGCGAAGCCCCGCCAGCTAGTCAAGAGCGGCGCAGCCGTTTAGTTTACTTTTTGTCGGCTGGTGGGGATTTGCTATTTTTATCGATAATGTTAATAAAAATGGGTTTAGAAGGATTGGACGATGAAATCAGCAGAGAGAATAAAATACTTTTACGAAACTATTATATCTGAAAATCAAATTGAGAGAATGGCCGAGTTTGTATCGCCGGAATGCTGTGTAAAAAGCTGATTCCAGTCGGTATTGAGGGTATGAAAGAACACATACAGGCAACTAAGCAGACATATCCCGATTATAGAATGAAGATTATCAAACAGTTTTGTGATGGAGACTATGTCATTTCAGAATTTATTATGGAAGGCACGCATAAAGGGGAATGGATTGGAATAAAACCAACTGGCAAACGATTAGTGTTTACAGGAATTAACATTGATAAAATAACTGATGGTTTAATTGTGGAACATGGCGGTGCAGTAAAATACATTTGAAACTTTGTTTAAAGCAGGTATGATAGGCGCAATATAATTTTTAGAATAGTGAAAGGGGATACAATGCTTGAAAATATACCATCTCAATCAAGTATGATTGAATTGCTAGGACAATCTTTGTTTGAAGTTTGGCAGGAGTTATGTTTGGCTATTGATGAAAAATATGAAATGGAACGATTATGGAATACTGGCGGTAAGAATTGGACATACGAGTATAAATATCGTAGAGGTGGTAAAACGCTTTGTTGCTTATATGCAAAAAGTAATTGCATCGGTTTCATGATTATTTTTGGGAAAGATGAAAGAACAAAATTTGAAGGGATAAGAGGTACTCTTTCTGATGCCGTTTGCAGGCAATATGATGAAGCAAAAACCTACCATGATGGGAAATGGGTAATGTTTGAACCAATTGATACTGCTGAATTTGATGATTATATGAAATTATTGGCTATTAAAAGAAAGCCGAATCGGAAATAGTAGTTTTGGCTTGTTAAGTGTCAGGTGTTATGTTTCAGATATTTCGAAAGCCTTATTTTTCAAGGAATTTTAGACACTGTAGGAGGGGACGATATTTATACTGAAATTTTCCCAAATGAAATTTCTCTTATGTAACATTCCAAAAGCTGTTGTTAATCTGTGAAGATTTGCTATAATAAAGGCGAGATAGTCCGTAAAGCAAAGTAAATAATGTGATTGAAGCAAAAAACGAAGTGTATTTGTACGAAAAACATAGTTAGTGACATCAAAGAACACGCCGGATTCGAGTAATTAAAATCTCATTATAGACTATTTTAAATGGCAGGTGGTCTATATATTGCCTCTTATATTTGATATAGGAAATTTTATTGCTGTTATTAATAAAATATGGAGTAGCATGGAATTATGAATGGTATAAAAATAAAAGATATATGCGGGAAAACCGGATGCCAAAGATGAAATTAATTTTGGGGGAACCGCATTATTGTTCTATTTACTAAGAAACAAGGATGAAGCAACCTGCACTTCTTTTGTCTTCTTTAAAGAAGAGTTTACAGATTTAAGAAAAAGCCAACTGGACAAATTTTTAAATATCCTCTGTTTATATAGAAAATTAAACTTTAGTCAATAATTGTATATAAGGTCCTGGAAACTTAAAAAAGTATTATTCTATCAAAACTAAAAGTTGCTATGCAAAATGCAGAAATAGAAGTTTCACCAGAAATAAATGTAGATTTGAACTCTAAAAATGAAATGGGAAATTTAGATAAATTTATTGAATTAGTTGATATGGCGGAGCATTTTTTGAGGAAAGTTAAATAGAGATTTATATTTAATCAGAGACATGATCTTTCTCGCCAGGGAGATGACTTTCGTGAAGTGTATATTATCGAAAGCAGAACGCAAAAGTTGGTTATTAAGTATACATTAAATACTTTTACTGATGACGAGCGAATAACCGGACTTTTAGCATTAACCGAGGCGTATAACAAATTAGGAATATATTGTCCCCAAAATATAAAAACATTAAGTGGAAACCCTTACTACAAATACGAGGTAACAGGAAAAATATACTATATCTACGCCGAAGAATATGCAAGATATCAAACAGCGGAATATATCGGCGAAGATCAATACAAAAACAGCGACGGAGTTCCACGCTATTACGAAGGAATGTTTAAGTCGGTTGGTAAGGTAGCTAATGCACACCTAAATGTTATGCAGCTACCATCGGCGTATTGTATGCTCGAACCGTTTTGCCCACCGGATACAACCGATGAGCAAACAGAATGTGCGGAACTGTTCTTTGAATACATATACAAAAACATCCCCCAATTTACCGCCGAGGCAGATGAGTTGAAGCGGATATTTTATTTGATAAAAGATAAAATATCAAAAGTATATCACTTATTCCCAACATCATGTTTTCAAGCAGACCTAAATCAAACAAATGTGTTGTTGGATGATAACGGCTTTTTTGCTGGGTTAATTGATTTTAATTTATGTGGTAAAGAGCCAATAATCAATTATGTTATGCGAGATGCACTATGGCGTTCTAATATTTTTGACGATGGGGCGTTTCTTACACTCGAAGAATACGAAGAAAACGACCTAAAAAGAAGAGGGCTTTTCTTATCAAATTTGCAGATTATAAACGAGGAATATCATTTCTCAGATATAGAGCGTGAGATGATGTTCGTTTGATTGTAGGAGGCGAAAAAGGAATACGAAATGTTAAATTACATAATCAAACCAATGGAAACCTCCAATGAGATTGACGGCAAGGGATATGTCCACTACAAGTCTTGGCAAGAAGCCTATACGGGACTTATTGATGTCGACTATTTGGAAAACAAAATGACACTTGAAAAGTGTATCGCCATTGCTCACAAATGGACGGATAATCTTCTTGTCGCAAAGGACGGCGAAAAGGTTATCGGCTTTGTGGGATACGGAAAATACCGTGATGACAGTTTGGCTGATTGCGGCGAGGTTTTCTCTATCTATGTACTTGCCGACTACTACGGCAAAAGAATAGGATATGAACTGATGAACGCCGCCTTTGAAAAGCTATCGGCATATTCTAAAATCGCCGTTTGGGTGCTGAAAGGCAATGAGCGAGCTATCCGCTTTTATGAGAGATACGGTTTTCGCTTCGATGGCACAGAGCAAGAAATTATGCTCGGTACGCCGAATATGGAACTGCGGATGATCTACACTAAAAGTCAAGAACAAATAGTCCGATTCACACGCAGAGCCGCCGATCATGGTGATCGTGACGGACAATACAACCTTGCGTGATTCTATGAAGATGCCATCGGTGTTGAGCGTGATATGGAGCAAACTATCTTTTGGTATCGCAAAGCAGCCTTGCAAAATCATGACCTTGCTATCGAAAAATGCAAGGAACTCGGCATTGATTTGAACGCCCCGACCATTGACCGTGAGGTTATCCGTAAGGCTTTGCAATGCAGAATGATTCTGTCAAGGCACAAGAAACGGAACACTTGGGAAACACAAGGCGGTCATATTGAGGACGGCGAAACACCGCTTGAATGTGCCAAACGAGAGCTTTTTAAGGAAAGCGGAATTAAGGATGCCAACATCTATCCCGTCTGCAACTATTGGGGCTTTAATTCCTAAGCTTGCTCTAACGGAATGGTATTCCTTGCGG
>CALXAO010000070.1 GCA_944386295.1 uncultured Clostridia bacterium
GGGCCGCATATCAGCGATGTGGAAAAAATGAAAACGCTGCTTGAAACAAGTATGGAACAAACGGAACAGGGATTCAAAATAACAGTTGTGAACGTGGGCGAATATCCGGCGTTTGAAGTGGCAATTGAACAGGCGGAAAACAATTCGCCCCTCATTTTGAGTGATAATTATTTTTGGCTGGATAAAGGAGAATCGAAGGAAATTTACTTGGAAGGCGAAATTTCGGAAGATTTGAATATTTCCGCATGGAATAGCGAGAAAACAACAATAAAGGGGAAAACAAAACATTGAAAAGGCAAAAGGGACTCTATTGTAAATCGAATATTCAGTTATTCACGATGTGTATTCCCGCACTTGTTAAAATTATCGTATTTTCCTATATCCCAATGATTTGGATTTATATGGCGTTCGTAGACTATAAACCCAATAAAGGTGCGTTTGACAGTCCGTTTATTGGGTTGAAAAATTTTAATTTTTTCTTTAAATCTTTGGATTTTTCAATAATATTCGGGAATACGATTCGCTACAATTTGCTCTTTCTATTTGTCGGAACGTTGTTTTCGTTGCTGCTTGCCATACTTTTGTATGAGATATTGAACAAAGCTGCATTGAAGGTGTTCCAAACTGCATTCTTTTTGCCCTACTTCATTTCTTGGATTCTCGTTTCTTATATTGTACAGGCATTTATTGATTCTAACGGTATGGTCACGGCGTTGGTCGAAAATATGGTCGGCAGGGACGTTAACATGTATACGGAGCTAAAAGCATGGCCTGCAATTCTGGTAATTGTGAATACGTGGAAAGGGGCGGGGGTAAGCGCAATTGTCTATTACGCAACGTTGTTGAATTGCGACATGTCGTTATTTGAAGCGGCACAGATCGATGGTGCCAATAAAATGCAAAAGATATGGTTTATCACGCTTCCGTACCTTCGCCCGATGGTTGTGGTAAACGTGATTATGAGCGGAGCAAATATTTTGCGAAGTGATTTGGGCCTTTTTATGTTTGTTCCCAAAGATTCGGCTACGTTGAGACCGGCAACAGATGTGATTGATTACTATATTTGGCGGACTGTCAGAGAAACAGGAAATTTTGAGATCGGTACGGCGGTCGGATTGGTGCAGGGGCTTATTGGTTTGGTTCTTACCATAATCGTGAACAAAGTCGTAAACAAAGTGGAACCTGGTGCGGCGTTATATTGAGAGGCGCAAAATGGAAAACGTTAAGAAAAAAAGACTAGATTGGTTTGTTGTATTCGCTTACCTTGTGATCGGGCTCTTTGCTCTTTGTTGCGTATTGCCATTTTTACTCGTTATTATGGCTTCAGTCTCTTCAGAAGAATGCCTTTTGAACGGCGTAACTTTTTTTCCGCAGAAGTTCTCGGGAAAATCATATCTGTATTTATTCCAATATCCGATGAAGATAGTTAGGGCATATGGTGTATCTATATTCGTAACGGTCTCTGGTACGCTCTTGAATATGTTTATGATGTTGCCGTTTGCTTATGCCATATCGAAACAACATTTTGTTGCACGGCGCGTGCTAACTTTCGTCATGTTCTTTACTGTCATGTTTAGTGGAGGAATTATACCTACGTATATGGTAATTAAACGATTTTTGAATCTGTTCGATACCATCTGGGTATTATTCGTTCCTTGGGTGGTTGTTCCCGGACACATTGTCCTTTTGCGCGTCTTTTTTTCCTCTATACCGCAATCTTTGTTTGAGGCAGCGGAATTAGATGGCGGGTCTGAATACTCTCAATTCTTTCACATGGGGTTGCCTCTCATAAAACCGGGAATTGCGACAATTGCGTTTTTTAGTGTTTTGCAGTATTGGAACGATTCATATACGGCGATTATTTACACGGAAAACCCAAATTTGGTTCCCGTACAAGTGCTGCTTACACAAATGACGGAGTACATTAAGTACATTCGCGAAAGTATCACTTCCGCCGGGGGAACTGTCAACGCGGCTGATTTACCTTCTCAATCCATTTTGTTTGCGATGTGTGTTGTAGCGGCTGGGCCTGTGCTTGTTCTCTTTTCTTTTTTTCAAAAGTATTTTGTGAGAGGACTTACGGTTGGTTCGGTCAAAGGGTAAAACAGAGATGACTCTTTAGGAGGAGAAAATGAAATTGAAAATTTTTTGTAAGAAACTTTCTGTTGTGTTATGCGGAGTGTTTCTACTTGGAATCATTGCCTGTAGTAGTGTCCCTGGCGATAAAAATGATCCGGATGGTACGGGCGACGTTGAAAATGAAATCTCCGTCTGCTTAATGGTAGACGATACTTATGATTTTGGGGCAATGGGCTATACGGTGGCTGAAGTTTCGGGTTCGTCAGTTGTGAAAACGAATGACGTTATTGAAGCAATAGCAGAGGGGGAAAGTAGCGTAATCTTAAAAAGCGCAAACGATCAATTGGTAAAGTGTACTGTTACCGTTTATCAAACGGCAGAGGAGCTTGGAAGTAAATGGTCGTTTGATAAGGGGATGTTTTTTGGGAAAAAGATCATTGTATTTGGCGACAGCATTACAGATGGCGTGGGTTGCTCAAGAAATAGAAATTACTTTGCAAAAATTTGTACGTATCTGGGTGCATCTTCCGACCCGACGGATATTGAAAATATTAATTTTGCGCTTTCAGGTTCGTGCCTTGCTTATGGGGGAATCAATATGGGTGGCGCAGAGAGAGTGGCGGCGGAGGAGGCGTTTGAAGACGATTACGGTCAGCCAGTTACGCGTAACCCGAGACCGAACATTATAGATGCAAATTTGTGTGTGATTTTTTACGGTACAAATGACTTTACGTTAAGCCATCCCATCGTAGCTCCTGCAAACAGCGGCATAACAGATAAACCGGCTACGGTACAGGCGACAAGAACGGTCAAGGGCGGATTCTATTTTATGGTAAACAAAATCCGTGAATTAAATCCTAATATTAAATTTTTGTTGCTTCCGCCCATTTACCGTGCGGATTTGT
>CALXAO010000071.1 GCA_944386295.1 uncultured Clostridia bacterium
CTTATACTTTACGCTTGTTCTCACTTCCTTTCGGTGAGCGAGAGAAAATCCCGCGTCCGTTCATTTTCCGTTTCGAATCCCTTGAAAGTTCATACTGTAATTGTGTAAGCTTGCTTAATTGCTGAACGGATGGTGGCAGTTCCGTGCCCCTTTTTCTCGGTCTGCCTTTTGGTTTAATCGCTACTCCGGCTGCGAGCTTGCGTTGATTTCTGTTATATTTTTTAAAGAAATCGTGCTTGCATATGGTAAGGAAGGATCGTAAAGCAAAGAGAAAGCTGTGCACAAACGGAACTTTTTAGCATAGAGGAATTTGTACCGGAGGAGCATTTACTGAGGAAAATGACAGTGAGACTTCGGTCATAGCATAGATCCGGTGGTAATATTTAAATACCGCATTTGTATAGATTGCAGTCACTGAGAAGAACATACGTACAGTCGGTTTTTGAGGAATTTGATGGGCAAGCAGATGCCGCGCTTTTTAAGCATAGATACGCCGAAAAAACAATAGAAGAAATATTTTATTGGACATTGAGTGAAACAAATATTATTCGTAGACGGACCACATATTAAAGCAAACGCCAATTTGAAGAAAGCCGTAAAAAGAGCAGTACCGCAGGCAGCTAAAACCTACGGGAAGCAGTTAATGGAAGAAATGAATGAGAGAGGAACGGCCACGGCAAGAAACCGGAGGAAAAGGGAATTTCGGAATCTGCAAGCGATCCCGAAAGCGGAATATTTCATAAAGGCGAGAATAAGAAATGCTTTGCATATACAGCACAGACAGGCTGTGATAAAAACGGATATGTAACGGATGTGACGGTCCCCCCGGGAATGGACATGACAGCGTAGCGTTTAACGGACTTGCAGAGAAAAATCCCGAGATAAAGGCAGTGGTAGCCGATGCGGGGTACAAAACACCGTGGATAAGCAAAAGAATAATTGATGACAGGAGAATACCCGAAGAAAGGCTTTTTCCCGCCTTATGAATATGTTTACTGTGTTACCAAATACTGAGTTATGCCAAAGGATAAAAGCTATGTTTGCAAAAGCTGTTCTTCGAGAAGCATATGCACCGAAACCCAAAAATTTAAGAAAGTATAGGACATCAGGCATACACCTGAATATAAGGCTTTGTACAAACGACGAAAAAGAGACAATCGAAAGAGTGTTCGCGGATGCGAAAGAAAAGTACGCAACGCGATATCCCCCATACCGAGGCAACAATTCAATACTGCATAGGTGGAAAAGAGCTCACCTATACGGTAGCTAATTCAGTTTTATCCGTTTTTTGTCAAAATAAAAATTATTACCCTAGATTTCGCTTGAAATTCGGGTTGTTCGACAGATTGTAAGGCGCTGTTTTGAACAGCGCCTCTGTTTTATTTGGAGAAGATAATTTTTTCGTTGCAAAACATTCGGGTTAGCAGATAGACGCCTAAGCCGGTGTACAGCAGATTGCATATAATCGTCACTGCAAACTGCAGAGGTTCGGACTGGAAGGAAAAAATTCCAATCATACATTGGACACTGTTGTACAGAGGAATTCCGTAAAAGCCGATTCCTGTCTGCGGACCGCTGCCAAACATAGCGGTAACACCAATGAGCATAACAAAAATCATCAGCGGCGTTACATAACTCTGGGCTTCCTTGACACTTTTTGCAAAAGCGGAAACAATGGAAATCAGTGTAATTAGCAATAGGATGGTGGAAAGGATTACTGTACCCAGCAAAAGATAGTCTTTAACTGCATATACATTGCTATTGAATGTGTCACCCGCGTTTCCCATGAGCTTGGGCAGGGATAAAATAGTTCCAGTGGCGCTGGAGATTCCACTGAGGAGAGCAATGATTGAAAGAGCCAGAATCTTGCCAACAGCAATATGACTTCGTTTGGCTGGGGTAATCAGCAATGCGGCAATGGTTCCCCGTTCTTTTTCGCCGGCAATAGATTCGGGAGCGACCGCCATACACCCGCTGAAAAGAAATATCATTAAAAGCATAGGCATCATGGAGGCAAACACTGTACCTGCCAGGTCTTTTTCAGTAACCAAGTCTGCGCCAATTAAATCAAATTTATTAATCATGGACGCCTCATAACTGTCCAGCAGTTGGGTAATAACAGCAAATGCCTGCCCGGACTGTGTGGAGGAGGAGTTATAATATGCCTGGATTTCCGGGGCTTTGGTTCCTGCCGCGGCATCATATTTAGACACGTCTTCGTCAAAGCTTTCCGGAAAAATTAGCAGAAGATCGGTTTGTTTTTCGGTCAACTGCTGTTTGAGAGACTCAATTTTTTCTGAGGGAATTTCAGTCAAAGAAATACCGGCTTCTCCCGCCAGGATTTTGACTGATTCCGGCAATCGTACAACGGAAATCATGGGAACATAATCGTCGCTTCCGGAAAACTGGGACCGGAGAGCTTCTCCCATAAAACTGTAAACAAAATAAATTAGTAGTCCAGGCAAGAGAATTGTGGTAATTGCCATGCGTTTATCGCCAAAAAAGCGGGCCAGCTCCTTTTTAAAAATGGTAAAAACGGCACTCCTCATTGTTCCCCTCCTACGGTTTTTTCATAAATATCAAAGAAACGGTCTTCTAAGCTGGCACCGGCTCGAATTTCTTCCAAAGAGCCGCAGGCTGCCATGTTTCCGTTGATAATAATTCCCACCCGGTCACAGACCTTTTCAATCAAACTAAAAATATGAGAGGAAACAATAACCGTGTGCTTTTCTTCCCTCAGCCGAAGCAAAAAGTCTGTAACTACCTTTGCTGTCAGTACATCCAGACCGTTGGTTGGCTCATCAAAAATAATAATGGACGGGTCATGAACCAAGGAAATTGCAAGTGAGGCTTTTTGTTTCATTCCGGTGGAAAGGTTTGCTACTTTTACCTGGGCAAACTTATCAATACCAAATGTTCGAAACAATTCTTTTTTTCGGATGTTGCGCAGATCTTCAGGCACTCTGTGCAATTCCGAAAAAAAGTCAAACAAGTAATCTGGGGTAAAAAATTCTTCCAATTTTAATTCGCTAGTCAAAAAACCAATGCGGCTGCGAACTTGATCCGGTTGCTGGACTACGCTGAAACCATCAATCTTTGCATCTCCTGCATCCGGTTTGATCAGGGTTGCCAGAATACGCAGTGTAGTAGTTTTTCCCGCGCCGTTTGGACCAAGCAACCCAAAAATTTCGCCCTCATAGGCGGAAAAAGACAATCTGTCTACTGCAGTCTTTTTTTTCTGCCGGGTTTTTTCCAGTTGCTGTTGTTTGACCGACAACCGGAAGGTTTTGCAAAGATTCTGTGCCTGAAGCAATTCTTTCATTCTCTGAATTCCTTTCTCCGCCGCGGCGGTTCCGTGTTGTTCCGGAATATTTTTTTCAGATTTCTGTTTGATTATTATAACATAAGTTTCTTTTTCTGTCAATAGCCGTACTTATAATGCATCAGAATCCTTTGAAAACCTGATTCAAGTGGTTTCAAATTGTGCGTTGTAAAGTTTTGCGTAGATGCCGTTTTGCGCCAGCAACTGGTCATGCGTACCGTTTTCCGCAATGGTGCCGTTGTTCATCACAAGAATCTGGTCTGCGTTGCGGATTGTGGATAGCCGGTGCGCAATGACAAAACAGGTCCGCCCTTTCATCAGGGTCAGCATGGCATCTTGAATCTGTCGTTCTGTCTGTGTATCTACATTTGAGGTAGCTTCGTCTAAAATAAGAATTTTTGCCTCCAGCAGCATAGCTCGGGCAATGGTAAGCAACTGTTTTTGGCCTTTTGAGATGTTCGTTCCATTGTCGGTCAACACTGTGTTGTAGCCTTCTGGCAGCTGTTGAATATAGTTATGGATCCGAGCTGCCTTTGCCGCTGCGATAACCTCCTCCTGGGTTGCATCTGGTTTGCCATAGGAGATATTTTCAAAAATGGTTCCCTGGAACAGCCAAGTTTCTTGAAGAACCATAGTAAAGGCCCGACGCAGGCTGTCTCTGGTCAGGGTCTGTATATCTTTTCCGTCAATGTAGACAGTGCCCTTGTTTGCATCATAAAAGCGCATGAGCAGATTGATAATGGTTGTTTTCCCTGCTCCCGTGGGACCCACAATTGCAACGACACTGCCCGGTTCTGCATGCAGAGAGAGATTCTTGAGAATCATACGGTCGGGAGTGTAGCCGAAGTCCACATGTTTTAATACCACATCTCCCTGTACGTCGGTTAATTCTTTTGCGTCAGCTGCGTCTTCTGTTTCCGGAGATTCATCAATAAGCCGGAATACCCGTTCCGCGGCTGCAAAGGCACTTTGCAGCTCCCCGATAATGTTTGCGACTTCGTTGATCGGACCGGAAAATTTCCGGGAATACTGCACAAAGGAGGCCAGTCCTCCTAAGCTGATTCCACCGCCAAGATACAGCAGGGCTCCAAAAATGCTGACCAATGCCAAGGACGCGTTATTAAGAAAATTAACAGAGGGACCGGTCAGAGTTCCCAAAGACTCGCTTTTGGTGTAAGCCTGGACAGCCTTTTCATTTTTTTTGTCAAACTGCGTTACTACCTGGGCTTCCCGACCATAGGCCCGAGTCGTTTTTTGTCCTCCGATCATTTCTTCTACATATCCATTCAATTCACCTAGGGCGGCTGAACGGCGCCGAAACAGGGGACGCACTTTGCGAGTCAGGAAACGGGTAAACCACACAGTGACCGGAATGGTAACTACAAATACCAAAAGCAGAACAGGAGCGATGGTCAGCATCATACCCAAAGAAACGAAGACGATAACTACACTTTTGACAATTTGCAGAAAGTCGTTGGTCAGGGACTGATTGACTGTATTGATATCATAGGAAAGTACGCTGATGATATCTCCAGCCTGATATTGGTCAAAAAAGCCTACAGGCAGCCGGGTCAGGCGATCAAATACATCTTTACGCATTTTTGTAATAACTTTACGGCTGATTTGATTCATGACTAGGGCCAGCAAATAAGTTAGGATTCCGGAAAGAAGATAGCAAACAATCATGGCGCCGGCTTTGTAAAATACAGTATGGAAATCCACTTTTCCTGCTGTGCTGCCAATGGCGTCAATCGCTTCTCCCGACAGACGGGGACCTAAAAGAGACAGTCCGCTGCTGGACAGAACCAGAAACAGTGCTAAAAGCAAAAACAGTCGATATTTCCCTAAATAGTTCCAAAGCCGAAAAAGAATGTCTTTTTTCGGACGAACTCCGTCGGACAGGTTACGTCGGTCGCCGCTGGTTTCCATACGGGCCATGCGGCCGCCGCCAATTATATTGGGATTTGCCATATCACATTCCCTCCTTTTCGCCCATCTGAATTTGGGCAATTTCGCGATAAGAAGGACATTCCCGCAGTAACTGTTCATGAGAGCCAATGCCAATAATCCGGCCGTCGTCCAGCATTAGAATTTGATCTGCATCCTGTACAGAACTAATCCGTTGAGCAACAATGATCCGAGTAGTGTCTGTGTGACGTCGGTGCAGAGCTTTTCGTAGAGCTGCGTCGGTGCGGTAATCCAAAGCACTGGACGCATCGTCGAGAATTAGGATTTCCGGGTTTCCGGCTAACGCTCGGGAAATCAGGAGACGCTGTTTTTGTCCCCCGGAAAGGTCATTGCCGTTGGATGCAATTTCGTGTTCTTCCTTTTCCTCATAGGCAGAGATAAATTCTTCTGCTTGTGCGTCTTCTCTTGCCATCCGGCAATTTTCTTCAGAAAGGGATCGGAAATAGAGAATATTTTCTTTCAGGGAACCGGCCATAATAAAATCGTTTTGAAAAACCACACCAAATTTGGTCCGGAGTTCTGCAGCAGGAATGGAACGCAAGTCGCGACCATCAAGAAGAATCTGCCCCCGATCCGGATCATAAAATCGAAGTAGCAGCTGAATTATTGTGCTTTTTCCGCTGCCCGTGGCACCCAAAATTCCTAAAGTTTGGCCTCGATGCAGGGAAAAGTTAATATCCCTAAGATTGTTTTCTACATTGTTATAAGAAAAATCCACATGCCGGAACTCAATATGTGCGGTGGATGTTTCTGCCGGAATGTTCTGTAATTGCAGATCTTCTGAAAGCAAAAGTACCTCTGTGACACGCTGTCCGGAAGCAATGCCTTTAGAACACATGACAAAAATATTGGTAATTCCTAACATAGCGTTTAAAATAATCGTAAAATAATTTAAAAACGCAATAATAGTTCCGGGTAAAATAGAACCGCTGTTAACTCGGAACGCGCCTACAACTACAACCAGTGTCAGGCCAAAATTCAACACCAGTGTGGCTGCTGGATTGGTAATAGCCATAGTGTTGTTTGCTTTCTGGTCCACCTCCGACAGTTCCCCGTTAATTTTAGAAAAGCGTTCCTGTTCTGCCTGGGTCTTGGACAAAGCCTTGATAATCCGAATCCCGGAAATATTTTCTTGGACGGTCTGAACCATGTGATCTAAGACTTCCTGTTGCTTTGTATACAGAGGTACTCCTTTTTTGGTAACAAAATAAACAATCAGGGCAATAAACGGAAGCATTGCGACCAGTACCAGTGCCAGCGGTGCATCCATGACTAACGTGATGACAATGCCGCCTAACAAGAGAATCGGGCCTCGGATTCCCATTCTCTGTATCCGAGAAAACATCTGGTTCAGATTGTATGTATCGCTGGTTAGACGGGACACTGCAGAGGAAACAGTCAGTTGGTCCATTTGGCGGGCGGAAAGGGTGGTAAGTTTTCCGAATAAGTCGTGGCGAATGCGAAGGGTAATTTGTCCGGCGCTCCGGGCAGACATCCGGTTGGCAACAACGTTAAAAATTAAGCATCCTGCCGCACAGGCAAGCATGGCTCCTCCCCAGAGGAAAATCTGATTTCGATTACCGGTGGGGACAATGTCATCCAGAATTGTTTTGAGAATAGACGGAATAAACAGTTCCAGAATCGCGCCTCCCAGCTTAATTGCCAATGTCAGGGCAATATACCCGTACCATGGGCGGATATATCGGTTGAGATGCTTCATGAAACAGACAGGCTTCCTTTCCTTGAAATATATTCCTGATTATATCATGGATTTATGACGTTTTTTTTATTTGTAGAGATTTTTCCTACTTTGTTCAAATCTTTTAAAATAGAAAAAAACGTTCGCCACGAAAAATCAGCCAGGAAAAATTAAACAAAAAATCCATAAAAATGAGGGAATACATGATGCATACCGTGCAATACAGCATCCGGTCGGACAATTTCTGCACCGGACGGTAAAGAAGATCCCAGCCTGCCGTCATGGCAACAGTAATCAATAGCCCCCAAAGCAGGGAAGATTCCAGACTGATATATCCATTAAAATTATGTGCGGCAGACTGATATCCCCAAAGCATAATGTGAAAGACTTTGTCAAAGAATAAGCCAATTATTAGTTCAAAAGCAGTTGCTGTAAAGGCAGAAATCAAAAAAAACAGACCAAAACTAAGGATGTATTTCAGCCACATTGGTGCAGGAATCCGGTTTACTATTTGAAAAAATCGGCCTCGAATCGGGGTACCGAGGATGACATAAAGCAATACAAAGGGAATTCCGTAAATCATGCAGAACGGCAGGATTAAAAAGCCGCTGTCATGAAAACGGCCGGCGTTCAAGCAGCAATAAACGGTTTCAATACACCAGCCCAAAAATGAAATCAGCAGAACCATCAGGGCCATTTCTGAAATAAAGCGTGAAAATGTTGATTTAAATCGGTTCATAGGTTTCCTCCTAATAAATTGGGCTCCGGATTTTTAGCCCTGGCAGCCAAAGTGGTATTTTTTTCTTTCCTGTTTTTTATGAAAAAGCCGTTTTTCGGTCAAGAAAAAGAAAATATAATATGGTATAATAAAAATAATTTAACAGCAGAATTTTTTGCTGAAAAGAAAAGGGGTTTTGCAGGATGAAAAAAATATTTACACTTTGCCTGTCAGTTTTCCTTCTGCTTGGCGTGTTCGCTGGAGTATCCTTGTCTTCCTCCGCAGTCGCGGTGGGGCAGATGTTTCGGTTTGAAATCGGCGCCGGGGATTGGGGAAAAGGTACGAATCCTATTCAGGATGGTCTTTGGGTTTTCGAATGGTTTGACGAGGAGACAGATACCTTCGGTTTAATGCGCTGGGCGGAAAGCGGGTCTTACTTTGAAGCACCTTTTGCCACTGCGGCCGCTTCAGATGTGCATTGGTATTGCCGTCATCGGTCTTCCGGAGCAAATATGCATCCCGGAGCGAAAGCCGATTCGGTACGGACATTTGTATGTCCGGAAAGCGGGGAAATTGAATATTCCGTTATTGTAGCCCGTCAAGCGGCAGTTTCCGGAAGTAACAACGGTAATTCTCTGCGTATTTTTCGGAATGAAACGCTTGTTTGGCCCGTCGATCAGGAAAACGGTTATCAGACGCTTGAAACAACAGCCGCAGTAACGGTTACTGCGAAGCTGACGGTTCAAAAAGGAGATAAGATTCGGTTGATGGTTGGATCTCTGGGAAATTCCAACGGCGATGGGGTTGATGTATTGCAAAATACTGTAACATACCTTTCCGGTGAAAACCTGACGCCGGAAGAAGAAAATCCCGAAGGCAAGACTTTGCGGATTGCCTGTGTGGGAGACAGTATTACTGCCGGATACAAGCTTGCCAATCCGGCAGCGGAAAGTTTTCCCGCCCGGTTGCAGGAGCTTTTGGGTGAGGAGTATACCGTGCTGAATTTTGGGAACAGTGCCAAAACATTGCTTTCTACCGGAAACGATCCTTATATTAAAACGGCGACCTATCAGTCTTCCTTGGCTTCCGACCCGGATATTGTAATTATTGAACTGGGATCCAATGATGCCAAGGCGGTTAATTGGAAAGACGGTGCTTCCAAAGAACAGTTCAAAAGCGATTATCTTGCATTGATTGAAGCTTACCGGAATCTTCCGACGCACCCGGAGATTTATATTTGCACTTCTCCATTTGTTCGTCCGGGGGCATCTACGTCGATTTCTGCCAGTGTAATCGCAAATGAAATCGGGCCGTTGGAAAAGGAAATTGCCGAAGAGGCTGGCTGCGAGGTAATTGATCTGTTTGCCTGCACCAGTAAGCTGCCTGCCGCTGATTTCGATGCCGATGGGCTGCACCCCTCTGCATCGGGCGCCCAGAAGCTTGCCCAGTACATTTTTGACTTTCTTCAGGCGGCAGAAGAGGAGGATCCCTCAAACACTGACCAGCCTTCGAACACCGATAATCCCTCGAATTCTGAAACTGAGGATACTTCAAAGTCTGTGCCTTGGATTCTGGGCAGTATTATCGTTGCTGTTGTAATTCTTGCGGGGATTTCTTTCTTTGTATTCCGAACTGAAAAGAAAAAACAATAAATAGAATAAAACGTGCCGGGCTTTCGCCCGGCACGTTTTATTAAAAAACAGCGTTATTTCCGTGCTTCTCCAGTTTTCTCAGAAAAACTGTTACCGCCGATTTCGTAGCGCATGGGTTTGCCGGAAAAAAACTCGTCCAGGTTCTGCAACGTGGTGTCAGCAATGTTTTTCAGTGCTTCTTCGGTCAAAAATGCCTGATGAGAGGTCAGAATCACATTGGGTTTAGAGACCAGCAGAGAAAGGGCATTGTCGGTGATAATTTGATTGGAAAAGTCTTCGAAAAACCATTCGGCTTCTTCTTCGTATACATCCAGCCCAGCTCCCCGCAGAGTTCCGTCGTTGAGTGCGTTGAGTAGCGCAGCTGTTTCTACCAACGCCCCGCGGGACGTATTGATAAGCAGACAGCCCTTTTTCATCTGCCGGAAGGCTGACTCGTTCAGTAGATGATGGGTCTTGTCACTGAGCGGACAGTGCAGAGATAGTACATCGCTGTGGGCCAGAAGTTCATCCAAAGGCAAATATTCCAACTCTCCATCGGGAGAGGGAAATGGATCGTAGGCCACTGTATGCATACCGAATCCCCGGCAAATGGTTCCAAAAGTTCGACCGATTTTGCCAGCTCCAATAATGCCGGCGGTTTTTCCATACAGATCAATTCCAGTCAAACCGTTGAGACTGAAATTGAAGTCTCGTGTGCGGTTGTATGCCTTATGAAGTTTCCGGTTGAGGGTTAAAAGCAGTGCCGCTGCGTGCTCTGCTACCGCATGCGGGGAGTAGGCTGGAACTCGAGCAATATGGATTTTGCCGTAGGCAGCTCGGACATCAACATTGCTGTATCCTGCACAGCGCAGAGCTAGGATTCGGATTCCGTTTTTCCACATTCGGTCAATGGCTGCGCTGTTGATATCGTCGTTAACAAAGGCGCAGACCCCATCAAATTGTTCGGTAAAGCGAGCGGTGTGTTGGTTAAGTTTTTCTTCAAAATACGTGATTTCATAATTTCGGTTTTGTCGGTCAAACCAGATTTTGTCATAAGGTTTCGCATCAAAAAAAGCAATTTTTTTCATAAAATATTTTCCTCCGGAAACGGCGGCGGAACAACCGGAGCCGCGACTGTTTCCATCAGTTTTCCCCGGAATTTCGAAAAAACACATCAACTGTAGATTTTTTTTGACAGCTATAGCTGAGGTGCCTGTTTTCGGATATAAGTAACGCGGGTATAGGAAATCAGGCCTGGAACCGTAGGCCCTTCCTGTCGGAGAAAAAGGGAACAGTCAAAGTGAGGGAAAAAAGTGTCGCCTTCCGGCCTTGCGTGGATATCAGTCAGATATAGCCGATCGGCCACTGGCAGGAATCGAGCAGATCATTCTGCGCCGCCTGCACCAAGAA
>CALXAO010000072.1 GCA_944386295.1 uncultured Clostridia bacterium
CACAAACCAGATCCAATGGAAGAATCTCCACGGCATTCTTATAATTCAATTTTGACTCCTTTCAGCAAAATACGGTCGGAAGAGAGAACACGTCAACCCATTCTCTCCCCGACCGGGGTTGCTCCGCTAAAACGAGCCGCTTTGAACACGGAGCGGAGTCAGCCCCTGATCACCTCAGTTTTCAGGTTATTTTGAATTTTCCAAATCATGTTCACCACTCCTTTCCTACATTAATACAGCAGCTGGCTGTAACTATACTATACCATGTTTTAAGAACAAATGCAAGGGAAAGAACATTTCACAGGAAAACAGGCCCTATTTCAAGGTCCATGTTTCTAACCCCGAAAAAAGTCCCCCTTCGCAGGCCCCAAAATTTCCGGAAACCGTCATGCTTACCGCCAGCGCATCTCGGGAAAAATACAACGGAATCAAAGGAACGAGCTCCCGGAACTGATTGACAACACTTCGTAGGTCAGTAGTTCCCGCCAGAAATTCGTGCCACACAGGAGAAAACAGCGCTGCATCTTGCTGCACTTTTCCGCTATTGCACACTGTTTTGGTCAGAAGACAGACCGGATCCATATTTTGAGGAAGAAGTACCTCTGCAAGATATAAATCAAATTCGCCCTTTTCCACCGCAGCCAGATAATCATCCCAGGCAAGAATCCGCACCTGAACTGAAAAACCAGCATTGGTCAGCTGGCGGGCAATTTCCTGGGTGGCAGCAACCCGGGAAGCCGTTTCCTGATTCACAATCAAATCCAATACTACGGGCTGATCTTTCCATATCCGCACCGAACCAGACAACTCAATCCCAGCCTGCGCAAAATATTCATTGGCTGTCGCCACAGAAGCAATGTCTTGGTTTAAATTCGCCGCCACGACTGTTTGCCAAGAAGGATTAAAGGGGTACCAAACAGGGTCCCCATATCCGGACAAGGCAGTTGAAACCAACGCTGAACGGTCCAGCAGATAAAACACGCCTTTGGTAAATGCATCGCCAGACAAAAACGAATCTTTTTTCGCACTGTTAGTTACCAGAAATGTCAGTTGGTTTGACGTAAAACTTACCAACTCTCCGTTGGTGCGTAACTCCGCGCTGTCCTCCGATACGTCGGAAAAGATGGCATGAATCCGTCCGTAATTAAAATTATAAATCAGCGCTTCCTGGTCCCGAATGTCCAGCAGGCCAATCTGTTCAATCTGCGGCGTCCGAAAGGAATATAGATTCCGTGTCAAAACAGCGTCTACACCGGATTTTTCCAGGCAATAAGGGCCAGCCCCCAAATAATATCCGTCTTCGGAAATTTCCTGCCGAACTATCGGAATGGAAAGCAGATTTAAGTTCGTCTCACCATTAGACTGAAACGTAACCGAAAAAACAGTATCGCTTACCGCGTCAAAGGATTGAATCCAATTAAAATTCTGGGCAAAAACCGAATCATTCTGTTTTGCCCGCTGATAGGAACGTTCACAATCAGCAGCTGTCACCGGATGGCCGTCGCTGAATCGGGCATCCGAGCGAAGAAAAATATAGACGGTGTTTTGATCCCACTCGTACCGTTCTGCCAATTCACATTCCGGCAGATATACTTTGTTGACAGAAAACAGCCCAACATAACAAAGCCGAAGCAATTCTACATTGGTTCGGCTTTTGGAAAGAAACGGGTCCAATGCCTCTCCTGTATAGCGGGCAAGTACCAATGTTTTATCAACAGTGTCCCCGCCTTTGCTTTCATCGGAATCTGACCAACCGACTGACTGGGAAGAATCAGCACAGCCACCCAAAAGCAACAGTAAAGCAGCCAAAAGGGCAGTAACCCACCGTTTTGCGCGAAGAGAATCAGTCATTATGCAGAGATTGAATTGCCTGCTCTAGGGCATTACGGGAATTATCTAGAGAGCGCCCCGCCTCGTTCAATGCGTTTTCCACGTAAGAAATCGTCACGCTACGCATTTTAAGCGCATCGTTGCGGGCCTGTTCCAGCATAGCACTGGCCCGATCCTGAGCTAGTCGCATGATTTCCTGCTGGTTAATCATAATTTCTACCTGCGCCTTAGCACGCTCCATCAAATTTTCCGCATTGGCTTTGGCATTCGCATTGATCAGATCGGCATTCTTTTTTGCCTTCTCCAGCATGTATTTCGCTTCGTTCTGCGCCGTGGCCATCATCTCATCCTTTTTCGCCACCAGCTCCTTGGCCCGCTTCATCTCCCCGGGCATCCGGAGCTTCAGATTGGAAACGATCCCCCGCAGCTTTTCGCCATCAATGATAAATTTGTTTTTCGCCAACGGAACACTCCAGGATTCTTCCAAAAGATCTTCCAACTCCTCGAGACACTTTTCAAAATCGTTATCCATGATTTACTTCCTTTCAGAATAAATGTTTTTTATCTCATCGACAATCCTGTCGGGGACTACCGCAGAAAGATCCCGGCCAAAGCGAAGAAATTCCCGGACACAGGAAGAACTGATAAACGAGGTTTGACTGGACGCAGGAAGGAAAACCGTGTCCAGCCCCGGAGCCAAAATCCGGTTAATTTCAAACAGCTGTGTCTCATATTCTAGATCCACGCCATTCCGTACCCCCTTCACCAGGGCACCCGCGCCCAATTGAACCGCCAATTCAGCCACCAACCCATCATGCAGCAGCACCTGTACATTTTGCCGCAATTCAAAGGTCTTTCGGCAAAGATACAACCGTTCTTCAGGAGAAAACAAATAGTGTTTCTCCGGATTCAACGCCACGACCACGTACACCGTCTCAAACAGCGCCGCCGCCCGGAGCACCAACTCCTCATGACCTTTCGTCACAGGGTCAAAACTACCGCAACACAGGACTTTCATCCCACAGCCTCTTTTCTCCGGTAAATCAAAACCGATACATTCCCATAATCATACCGTCGTCCCAAGCACAGAACGCCTGCCACTTCCGGGAACCGCTCCTGCCGTTCACACTCCACAACCACGGTACACTCCTCGGCCAACAAACGGCCCTCACCCAACAGGCAAAGCGCTTTTTCCGCCAATCCCGTTTGATAAGGAGGATCCAAAAAAATCAGATCAAACCGTCCGGCACCGTCATATTTCAAATACCGTTTATAATCCACCTGCAATACAATTGCCCGATCTTCCAGCCCGGTTTTTTTTAAGTTCTTCCGGATCAGCGCCACAGACGCCGCATCCTTGTCACAAAACACCGCCTGCTGGCTACCCCGACTAAGAGCCTCAATGCCCAACTGACCAGTGCCGGCAAACAGATCCAATATCTGTCCGGAAGGGAAAAACTGAATAATATTAAACATGGACTCTTTTACCCGGTCCAGTGTCGGCCGAACCGTTTCCTGCCGAAAATCCAACAACGGTATGCCTCGCTTCTCCCCACCTATGACTCTCATGGATCACCGATCCTTCCAAATCTGTCTATACACTTTTTATTATAACAAATTAATTTGTTTTTTGCAATAGCTGAAGAGATTTTTTTTGACATTTGTAAAAAATTAAGGAAGATTGAAACAAAAAAGCCGCGTTTTTTTCAAACGCGGCTTCAAAAAAGACTTTAAAATTACATTAGCTTACCGGTATTAATTTTAATACCAGGGCCCATGGTGGAAGCAACCACACAACTCTTCAAATACTGACCTTTTGCAGCAGAGGGCTTTGCTTTCACAATCGCCCCTATCAAAGTATCAAAGTTTTCCTGCAACTTTTCGGGGCCAAAAGAAACCTTGCCAATGGGACAGTGAATGATGTTGGTCCGGTCCAAACGGTATTCAATTTTACCGGCTTTGATTTCCCGGACAGCCTGCCCAATATTAGGGGAAACGGTTCCTGCCTTGGGGTTTGGCATCAGGCCTTTGGGACCCAGCACCTTACCCAGACGGCCAACCAAGCCCATCATATCTGGAGAAGCAACAACCACGTCATAATCAAACCAGTTTTCTTTTTGGATCTTGGTTACAAGTTCTTCGCCGCCAACAAATTCTGCCCCAGCCTCCTGGGCCGCTTTCACATTGTCCCCCTTAGCAAACACCAGAACGCGAACAGTTTTTCCCGTCCCGTGAGGAAGAACAATCGCGCCACGGACCTGCTGATCCGCATGACGGGAATCCACGCCCAAGCGAACATGAACCTCTACAGTCTCGTCAAATTTCGCCTTAGCAGTTTCTGTAACCAGTTTCAACGCCTCATTGGTATCATATAGCTTGGTCTTATCTACCAATTTCGCGCTGTCAATATATTTTTTACCTTTACTCATTTGTACTAAATCCTCCTAAGTGGTTATATTGGATGAATCCTCCCACGTTTGTACCGTCAGTCCTCTACCGTCACACCCATGCTGCGAGCGGTTCCGGCAACCATACGCATGGCAGCCTCCACAGTATTCGCATTCAGATCGGGCATTTTGGTCTCGGCAATTTTCCGGACCTGATCTTTGGACAAAGATGCGACCTTAGTCTTGTTAGGTACACCGGAACCGCTTTCAAGCCCACAGGCCTTTTTAATCAAAACGGCAGCCGGAGGAGTTTTGGTGATGAACGAGAAAGAACGGTCGGCGTAAACAGTAATGACTACAGGAATAATCATACCCACATCGTTTTTCGTCCGTTCGTTGAATTCTTTGGTAAATGCCATGATATTTACACCGCTCTGCCCCAAAGCAGGGCCTACAGGCGGCGCAGGAGTTGCCTTTCCGGCAGGAATCTGCAACTTTATATAACCTGTAATTTTCTGAGCCATAATAAGCCTCCCAAATAGTTAAAATTCCAATGCCTGTACCTGATCCAGATCTAGCTCCACCGGTGTTTCCCGGCCAAACATCGACGCAATCACCCGAACCTTGCCTCGGTAAACGTCAATCTCCTCCACAGAGCCGATAAAATCTTTCAAGGTACCGTCGATAATCTTGACACTATCCCCTACCTGATAAGGAACCTGAATTTCCTGTCTAACAATCCCCATTGAGGCCATTTCTTCATCGGTAAGCGCTGTGGGCTCGCCATCGGGTCCTACAAATCCAGTCACACCGCGCACGCCGCGGACCAAAATCCAGGTATCATCATTGTTTACCATATGAATCAAGACATAGCCCGGAAACAACTTACGCTCAATTTCAACCTGCTCATTGTCGCGAAGTTCCACAACCTTTTCCATAGGGATCCGGACTTCCCGAATCAAATCGTGTAGATTTCGGTTTTCGACTATTTTTTCGATACTTGTCGCAACCTTATTCTCATATCCTGAATAAGTGTGCAGCACATACCATTTTGCCTCGTCAGCCATGTTAAAACCTCCGGATGTCATTAAAAAACAGGGGGAACGTCAAATCGTCAGAAGATTGATCAGGAATTTGAAGAACCAGTCAATTAAACCGATAAAAACACTGGACAGAACGATGACAACAATAACAGCCATCGTGTTATTGACCATCTGTTTCAGAGAAGGCCAGACAACCTTGCTCAGTTCGCTCTTCATTTCCTTTAAAAATGTTCCGATTCTCTTGAAAACGCCGGGTTTCTTATTTTTCGAGGCCTTGGCCTTCTTAACGGGCTTGGTCTCTTTTGCTTTCAATTCATCAGCCATAGCGTTTTCTCCTTACTTCGTTTCTCTGTGAAGCGTATGTTTCCGACAAAACTTGCAGTGCTTTTTCATTTCAAGTCTGTCAGGATCATTCTTCTTGTTTTTCGTTGTGTTATAGTTTCTCTGCTTGCATTCTGTACAAGCCAGCACAACCTTATCTTTTCCCATTCTTTCGGCACCTCCTTGATAGATTCGGGTCAAAGACCCGGTTGATTGCCTCCCTTGCGGAAACCGGCGCTGTCCGGCCAAAAAGCCCAAAAAAAAGCACCTTTTTACAAGGTACTTTTATTATAGCATATTTTCTGCGGGATTGCAAGAGGAATTTCGGAAAAATTTGTTACATTTTACGGGACCAGAAACCCAACGTAAATTTTTCCGTCGGAAACCACAATGCTGTACAGCATATAATTGGGAGGCAAATAGCGGGAAAGCTGATCGGTCAGCCCTTGCTCTGCCTCATCCAGAATTCGTTCATTCCGGACAGCGGATTCCAGAACCGCAGATTGCCGGACATGAAAATCACAAATTTGAATTGACAGTATCCCATTGTTCACCCCAATGTCAGCCGTCATCTCATACTCTGACACCTCCGGCAAAAACAGCGTCAGAGCCGAATTTACCTGTAAAAGCTCCGCTGCCTTCCGGCCGTAAAGCTCACCGTTTAGAACTAGACGGTCCCCGTCCACAGCAACCCGCATGCTTTTCAGGGGACCCAGGTCCCCGCATTTTTCCAAAAGAACATTCAGATACTCCGCAGTTACTGTAAACTCAAATAAATTGGTCGGACGGGGCCCCTGAACTGGAAGTGTAGATGGCTCGGAAAACACGTCTGTGTTTTCATCGGCGCCTTGCTCCGATACCGATGCAGAAGACTCTGCTTCCAGCTCCTTATCGGGAACGGTTCCCCATACAATGGCCGCAATGACAGCTATCCCGCAAAGCAGACATCCAGCAAATGCTAAAAGACGATGTTTTTTTTTCATGCATACGTTTTCCCTTCAAACTCCAACTGTAACCGTAGTTTTTCCCAAAGAACAACAGAAACACTCGGAAAAATCTTCCGGCTAAATTCGCAATTTTTTGTAAACCCCCTTGACTTTCTTGCAAATCATGCTATAATAAATCAGCAATGTAAAGCAGATTTACTTTACGGACAGGAGAATCCGGCATGGAACATTCTTCTTTTTCCCCATTTTCTAGACAGGATAGGATGGAACTGGCGCTGTTGCTTGATTTTTACGGCAGCTGCCTAACCTCAAAACAGCAACAGGCAGCGGAACTGTATTTTTCGGAAGACCTGTCTCTGGCGGAAATTGCTGAGCTAACCGGAATTACCCGTCAGGGTGTGCGGGATTGCCTGAAAAAAGCGGAAAACGCATTGTTGGAAAAGGAAGAACAGCTGGGCCTGGCCGCCCGGCATCTCCGCCAGCGAGAAGAGCTGTTGCGGCTGCAGACCTTGGTTGACCCGGCCTCGGCTTCCGGCCAAGAAATGCTGGAAATTATTCACCGTCTGCTTTCTGAATAAATACAACGAAAGGACCATGCCATGGCGTTTGAAAGTCTTTCCGAAAAACTGAGCAGCATCTTCAAAAAGCTGCGAAACCGGGGAAAGCTCTCCGAAGCGGATGTCAAAGAAGTTATGAAGGAAATCCGTCAGGCACTGCTAGCAGCTGACGTCAACTATACCGTTGCCAAAGAATTTACGGCAAAAGTGAGTCAGCGGGCCCAGGGCGCGGAGGTACTGGAAAGCCTTACGCCGGCCCAGCAGGTCATTAAAATTGTTAACGAAGAATTGACGGCTTTCATGGGCGACAAAAATGACCGGATTCATCTGGCATCCAAACCTCCGACTGTAATCATGCTCTGCGGCTTGCAGGGTGCCGGGAAAACCACCCATTGCGCTAAACTAGCCCTGTATTTTAAAAACATCGGCAAACGCCCCCTGATGGCGGCCTGTGATATTTACCGCCCCGCTGCGATTCTTCAATTACAGGTTCTGGGTGAAAAAACCGGTATTCCTGTCTTTACACAACCAGAAGGGACCTCCCCAGTTGCAATTGCAAAACGGGCCATTGCCCACGCAAAGGAACACGGAAATGACATGGTATTCCTGGATACTGCCGGGCGCCTGCACATTGACGAAACGCTTATGGAAGAGCTCAGGAAAATCAAAGAAGAAGTTCTTCCCGATGAAATTATGCTGACCATTGACGCCATGACCGGCCAAGACGCAGTCAATGTAGCGAAAACCTTTGATGAAATCCTTTCCATTGACAGCACAATCCTAACCAAAACCGACGGCGACACCCGCGGAGGCGCGGCTCTTTCGGTAAAATATGTAACCGGAAAGCCTATCAAATTCATGGGTACAGGCGAAAAATTGGGGGATATAGAACCCTTCCATCCCGACCGGATGGCATCCCGGATTCTGGGCATGGGCGACGTGCTGACGCTAATTGAAAAAGCGGAAAAATCCTTTGATGAAAAAAAAGCCGCCGAACTGGAAGAAAAACTGCTAAAAAACAAGTTTGACCTGGAAGATTTTCTGGGTTCCATGGAACAAATGAAAAATATGGGTCCCCTGGATGACATGATTAAAATGATCCCAGGCATGAAACTTCCGAAAAACGCCGATTTGAAAGTAGACGAAGGACAATTGCGGCGAACCGAAGCACTGATTCTTTCCATGACAAAAAAAGAACGGCGCAATCCGGATATCCTTAATGCCTCTCGGAAGCGGAGGATCGCCTCCGGTGCCGGACAGAAAGTGGAGGATTTGAACCGACTGCTGAAAAGTTTCGGCCAAATGAAGGAAATGATGAAAAAGTTTGGCGGAGACCGTGTCCCGCGGGCCATGCGCCCCCATAAAAAACGTAAATAAGATAAATTTCCGCGGCATTCCGCGAATTTATACAACCATATCAAATAGAAAGAGGTGACATAGCATGGCAGTAAAAATCAGATTGCGTAGAATGGGAGCAAAGAAGAATCCCTTCTACCGGATCGTTGTTGCAGATTCCCGTTTCCCCAGAGACGGCCGGTTTATTGAAGAGATTGGAACCTACAATCCTCTTACAGAGCCCTCCACCGTGGTCGTCGACAGCGAAAAAGCCACTCAGTGGATGAAGAACGGCGCGCAACCCACGGAAACCGTCAAGGCACTTTTCAAGAAAAATGGTATCATGTAACGAAAAAACGAGGTAATACCATGGAAGAATTGATCCTTTATATCGTAAAAGCATTGGTCAACAATCCCGATGCAGTTTCTGTTACTCTCAGCGAGGAACAGAAGGATGGTATGATCACCTACAATTTAACCGTTGCGGAAGAAGACAAAGGGTTTGTAATCGGAAAACAGGGAAAAGTTGCAAAAGCGCTCCGCGCACTTGTAAAAACCGCCGCTTACAAAAACGGACAAAAAGTTCACGTCTACATTGTCTGACCGCGCATTCGGCCGACGGAGGAAGCCCGGAAACTCCGGGCTTCCCTATTTTTTAAGGAGGATTTTCCATGAAACCCATTGAAACCGGAAAAATTGTCAATGTTCATGGAATCCGGGGGGAAGTCAAAGTCCAGCCCTGGTGCGACGATCCGGAAATTTTTCAAACCTTTCCAGAGGTACAGATCGGTCAAACAGTTTATCCTGTCCAGTCCGCCCGGGTTACCGGAACTGCGGTACTTCTGAAACTAGCCGGTGTGGATGACAGAGAAACCGCGGAACATCTGCGAAATCGGATAGTATTGGCAGACCGCAGTCTGTTTCCTCTGGCAGAAGGATTCTTTTTTATTACAGACCTGATTGGTCTGGAGGTTCTGGACGCCGACTCCGGCCAAAACTACGGAACCTTAACCGAAGTATTTCAGACAGGAGCTAACGATGTATATGAAATAACGGATCTGGAAGGAAAAAAGCGATACGTTCCCGCCATCCGGAACTGTATAATCCGGACCTCGCCGGAAGAAGGTCGGATGGAAATCCGACCGCTGGAGGGACTGTTTGACCAATGAGATTCGATATCATGACTCTGTTTCCCGAACAAGTGGAAAATTTTCTTCGCACCAGCATTATCGGCAGAGCGCTGCAAAAGAACTTATTTGAGCTCTACTGTCACAATATCCGAGACTATACCACAAACAAACAAAAGCAAGTAGATGACTACCCTTATGGGGGCGGAAAAGGCATGGTTATGCAGGCCCAGCCTATTTGGGACTGTTATCGGGCGATCTGCAAGCAGGTAAAAAATCCCTATGTAATTTACCTTTCCCCAAAAGGAAGACGTTTTACGCAAACTCGAGCGAAACGCTTGAAAAAGCATGAAAATATTATTTTGCTCTGCGGACACTACGAAGGAATAGACCAGCGGGTACTGGATATGATTGTCCACGAGGAAATTTCTGTGGGCGATTACATTCTCACCGGTGGAGAACTTCCGGCAATGATCGTTGTCGATACGGTGGCCCGCATGCTTCCCGGCGTCCTTGCCGATGCCAGCTGTTATGAAGAGGAAAGCATCTACAGCGGCCTGCTGGAATACCCCCAGTATTCCCGGCCCGCGCTCTTTGAAGGCCGTCCGGTCCCCCCAGTACTGACCGGTGGAAATCATGCGGAAATCGCCCGCTGGCGCAAAGAACAGGCGCTGGAACTGACCCGGCAGCGCCGAAAGGATCTTTACCGGGCTTACCTGAAAAAAAATTCAAAATAAATATAGAGGGCATTGCAGCATTTTCTGCAATGCCTTTCTTTTAATAAAAAAACGATACAATATTTGTATTGTTTTTTTTGCCCCCAAATCCGCACAATTTACACCGACTCCTGTAAAAATTACTTAATCAAAAATGATAAAAATATTTTACACGTGACATTTATTTATTTCCAGGGATAAGGTATAATAAAATGGGAAGTAGACAACTTTATAAGGGAAAGGAGGAATCGCGATGATAGAAAAAGCTTCCGAAACCTTTGATTTTGCAAGCCGAATTCAATATCTAAGAACAAAACACGGATGGACTCAGGCACAACTTGCCGAACGACTGTACACCACACGGGGAAGTATCAATAATTGGGAACAGGGTATATCCATCCCTGCCATGCATGTCATAGTAAAGATCGCCGACCGTTTCAATATTTCCCTAGACTATCTGATCGGACGGGATGATCGAGAATGCTTATATCTGACCAACCTTCCGGAAGACTGCAAGAAAATTATATATCAAACCGTAGACTGTTTCCGGCGATACGAGTCATTTAACCAGGAATAGAAATACATACAGCGACCTTCGCTCGCCCATTTGTGCGGACGAAGGTCAAAGGAATATGTGTCGAATCGGCATGCCGACTATGTACCTGTAGAACCGAAGCCTCCGGTTCCCCGCGGCGTTTGCTCTAATACAGACACTTCTTCAAAATCAGCCATATAGTAAGGTGCAATCACTAGTTGCGCAATTCGATCGCCGCTGCAAACCGTCCGGGCTTCTCCCGACTGGTTATACAAAGCCACCTTGATTTCCCCCCGGTAATCCGAATCGATAACTCCAACCTTATTCGCGGGCGCAAGGCCGCTTTTACAGGCAAGCCCGCTGCGGGCATATACCAGTCCCACATATCCGACAGGCAATTCCATAGCCAAACCAGTGGAAATCATCACCGTTTGCCCCGGCAAAAGCGTCACCGGCGCAGTCAGAAGGGCATACAGGTCCGCACCTGCCGCAAATTCGGTCCCATACCGGGGGAGGGTTGCCTGTGGATCCAGCTTTTTTATTTTCACATTGATACGGTTCATCCTTCATTCTCCTCTCCGGAATTCCAGAAAACATTTTTTTTCTGCCGCAAGGTAGCCGCCAGATCCAGAATCCGCTGATTTTCCGATCCACGGAACCGCAGCCGAATATCTTTCTGAGATTCCTCAAACCGCCCATCTACCAGTACATCGATCCGTGACAGCATCTGTTCTGTTTCTTCACAGTGTCCCCGACTATTTCCCTGCAGTTCCTCCAGTGTAAAGCCGCTGTAACACCAGACATCTTTTTCCGGAACCGAGACTCTCACTCGATCCAGAAACGGAAGCAGTTCCCTCTGATTTTCCGGCTCAAACGGTTCGCCGCCCAACAGCGACAGCCCCCGGATGTAGGAAGGTGACAGCGCCTGTAAAATTTCCTGCTGAATCGCTTCTGTAAAAGGCGCCCCATAAGAAAAATCCCAGGCCTCACGGTTAAAACAACCGGGACAGCGATGCCGGCAGCCACTGACAAAAAGAGACACCCGAACCCCGGGCCCATTGGCAACATCGAACTTTTTAATCGTGGCGTAATTCATTACAAATGCAGCACCCTCGCTTTGATTTCTTTGGTTTTACCCAAATTCCAGAAATTTTCACCCAGATATCCGCAGGTGCGCCGGGTTACATTCATTTTCCGGTGATCTTTGTTATGACAAACAGGACATTCCCATTCGTTATCGTCATTGATTATAATTTCTCCATCAAAACCACACACGTGACAATAGTCGCTTTTGGTATTGAACTCTGCGTACTGAATATTATCATAGATAAATTTTACCACTTCCGCTAACGCTTCCAGATTGTTTCCCATATTCGGAATTTCCACATAAGAAATAGCACCGCCGGAAGAAATCTGCTGAAACTGGCTTTCAAAAGTAAATTTGGAAAATGCATCGATATCTTCCCGGACATCTACGTGATAAGAATTGGTATAATATCCCTTGTCAGTCACGTCCGGAATCGTTCCAAACCGTTCCTTATCGATCCGAGCAAACCGATAGCAGAGGGATTCGGCCGGCGTCCAGTACAGAGCAAATCCGATTCCGGTTTCCTGCTTCCAGCGATCGGTGGCTGCCCGCATATACTCCATCACCTTCCGGGCAAAGACAAGCCCCTCGCCTGTGGTATGAGACACTCCTTTCATCAGTTTGGTCACCTCGTACAAACCGATGTATCCAAGAGAAATCGTAGAATATCCGCCTACAAGAAGCCGGTCAATCGTCTCCCCTTTTTCCAATCGGGCAATGGCACCGTACTGCCAATGTACCGGCGACACATCGGATTTTACGCCCTGCAGCACTCGGTGACGACACATCAGAGCCTCAAAACAAAGCTCCAAGCGCTCATCCATCAGTCTCCAGAAGGCAGTCTCATTTCCTTTCGCCAAAATGCCTATTTGCGGCAGATTCAGGCTGACTACCCCCTGATTAAACCGGCCTTCAAATTTATAATTCCCATTTTCATCCTTCCAGGGTGACAGAAAACTCCGGCACCCCATAGGACTGAACACATTTCCCTGGTAATTCTCCCGCATCTTCTTTGCGGAAATATAATCCGGATAAAGCCGCTTTGCAGAACACTTTACAGCAAGTTGAGTAATAAAGTCATATGTTCCGCCCTGCAAACAGTTATGCTCGTCCAACACATATACCAGTTTGGGAAATGCAGGTGTAATATAAACGCCCTGTTCGTTTTTAATACCTTCCAGAGGCTGGCGGAGAATTTCTTCAATAATCATAGCATTCTCTTCCAGATATTTATCATCCTTGTCCAGGCAGAGAAACAGCGTAACAAAAGGAGACTGCCCGTTGGTGGTCATAAGTGTATTGATCTGATACTGAATTGTCTGCACCCCGGAGCGAAGCTCATCCCTGAGTCGGTCACGAGTCAGTTCTTCTACCATGTTCTCCGGCAGGGAATCGCCGCAGGTCTCTGTAATGTGCTGTTTAAATTTATTATAGCTTTTCCGAAGATATTTGCCCAAATGCCGAATATCCACTGATTGGCCGCCGTACTGACTGCTGGCCACAGCCGCAATGATCTGCGTCATAATCGTACAGGCCACCTGAAAGCTCTTGGGACTTTCAATCAGCTTTCCATTCATAACAGTGCCGTTGTCCAGCATATTTCCAATATCAATTAGGCAGCAATTGAAAATCGGCTGTAAAAAATAATCGGCATCATGAAAGTGAATGGCTCCCTCGTCGTGAGCCTTAGAAATCTTTTCCGACAGCAGAATCCGCCGCGTCAAATCCTTGGACACCTCCCCGGCAATCAAGTCTCGCTGGGTAGATGCGGCTACAGCATTTTTGTTGGAATTTTCTTCCATCACGTCCCGATTGGAATTCCGGATCAACCCAAGAATCGATTCGTCTGTTGTATTGGCCTTCCGCACCAATGCCCGGGTATACCGGTAAATAATATAAATCCGGGCCAGAGAATAATGACCGAATTCCATCAGTTTTTCTTCAATGATATCCTGAATATCCTCCACCAGCATCCGTTTACGGTGCCGCCCGTCAATATCGTCCAGAATCTGTTCAATTTCTCCTTCTGTGGCCCGTTCCCCTTCTTCTACTTCGGCATTGGCTTTTTAAATGGCTGCTACAATTTTACTCTGGTCATAATCGACGGTCCGCCCGTCTCTTTTAACAACCTGCATAAAAATCCTTTTTCCTTTCCCCTGTTTTCTTCATTGTATACGTTTTTTTAAAAAGCGCTGTTGCAGATGCAACAGTTCACAAAAATACTATATTTAGTTTTTCTTTTCTATTTTAACTCCATATATAGGGTTATTATAGCAAATTTTGTCACCAAAAACAAGGACAAAATTGTTAATTTCCCGCGGAAGAATCGGAACAAATTGCAACGTATACAAGCAGCCTTGACTTTCCCGACAAAATTTGCTATAATAAAACAAAAAAAAGAAAGAAGACCTCACAATGCAACTCGAATTTTCTCGCCTGCGCTCGGCGATATTTGGAGCTTTGGAAGCGGAACAGGACGGCACATGGTTCCGATTCTTCCGCTTTACTGCCCGGCAGCGAGCCATATACCGGGACAAATACCCAGAATTTTACACAAAAACTCTGGGAAGTGCCGGAATCCGGTTGGACTTGGAAACCGATGCGGAAGAGTTGTCCCTGGACTACAGGATACGAAAAGCCTCTTCCCGGAATTGGTATTCCTTTGACGGATATGTCAATGGTGTACTGACAACACACCTGCAAGGCTCGGTTGAAACCGAACCGGAAGGCAACTTCCGCATATTACTTCCGCAGGGCACCCATCGGGTTACCGTTTATCTCCCTTGCCTGTCAGCTGCAGAACTGTCTAACCTGACCCTGAAATCCGGAACCGTATTCCGACCGTTCATCCCTCAACGGCGGTTGCTTTGTCTGGGAGATTCCATTACCCACGGCTATGACGCAACCTACCCCTCTTTTGCCTATCCCAATCTTCTGGCCGCGGCCTGGAACGCGGAAGTAGTCAATCAGGGCATTGGAGGCGAACGGTTCAACGCCGACGCTCTGGACCCGGACCTGAATTATCAGCCAAACCTGATTACCGTTGCCTACGGAACCAACGATTGGAGTCACGGAAGCCAAACCTATTTTTCCGATACGGAACAATACCTGGAACAGCTGCACCGCAGCTTTCCAAATACGCCAACTGCCGTTATTCTTCCCATTTGGCGAGCAGACGCCCAACGGATTACCCCGGTGGGAACGTTTGAAGAAGCCCGGCGTTTTTTGCAGAACACCGCCGAAAAATACGCAAATATCCGGGTCATTGACGGTCTAACCCTGACCCCGCATCTGCCGGAATTTTATTCCGACCGCTATCTGCACCCCAATGATATAGGATTTCAAATTTATGCCGCAAATCTGCTCCGGCAGCTAAAAAAGTATTTTAGTATGGAAACATACTTATAAAACATAGAATACAGCAATAAAAAACAAAGTAAACGACGCACAAGATTTTAACCGTCTGTTTTTCCTTGGCAACAAACGCATGAAGCAAAACTTAAAAAAGCTTTGGTCTTAAGCGTGATGTACTTAACGGAGGTTGCGTAAGAGAGCAAACCGAATAGGAAAGAAACAGCAGTATGCAAACGTAGAGCCTGCATACTGCTGTTACCGTTTATAATAAATAAAAAATAATCTGGACTTTGAACGTTCCTTGTGGTATTGTGTTTTGCTGCAAGGAGGTAAATCAAAGTGCGGATGAGACCTAAAAAACTAATCGATACAAATTTTTAAAATCGTGCATTATTAAACTCGAAGGTAAAAGGATGAAAGAACAAATCTTAAATGCAGAAATTATTAAACAATTCGAAAAACATTTAAGGTCAGAGGAAAAACATATCCGTGATGTTACGGCCTTTGCAGAATATCTCGGCGGCAAAATTATCCGCAAATTAACTCCATAATTACATCGCCAAATAATTTGTTTGCTTATATTAACAGAATTAACTGCAAACTGAAATCAATAAAAATTCAAAGACAAGCCTTTTGCTCAGGAGAAAAGAAACCAAAGCGGAATATACGCGACTTGTTAGTACAGCCAAAAGCAAAGGCAATGAAAGGTTAAACCTTTTAATCCAAACAATATGCGGAACAGGTATCCGTGTCAGCGAACTGCAATTCATAACAGTGGAAGCTGTGCAAAAAGGCAAAGCCACCATTTCACTGAAAGGCAAAACAAGAACTATTTTTATAGTGAAAGATTTGCAAAAGAATTTGCTCCGTTATATAACGGAGCAGAAAACCAAAGACGGTGCGGTTTCTATTACCCGAACAGGCAGGCCAATGAGTCGATTCACAAACTCTTTGTGTCAATCCAAACAAGGGATTTCCCCACAATCCCCGTCACCTATCCGCTCCAACCTTTTACGGCATTGAGCGACTGATAATTTAAAAACCGCTGTAAAAACAGCGGTTGATGAAATAATCGGAATTATGTTCCACCGATACTACGGCATCGGTCTTTTCATAGTATCAGGTGCATATTTTGCAGCTTCTCGCGGTGTTCGGCACCACTTGAAATAATGTAAATGCGTTTGGTGCTGATGCTTACATGACCAAGAATATCTGCCAACTTTGCGATATCCTTTTCAACGCAGTAAAATGTACGCGCGAACAAATGCCGCAAATTATGGGGAAATACTTTCTTAGGATTTACCCCTGTCTGTTCGCAAAGAGATTTCATCTCTCGCCAGATATTGCTTCGGTTCATTGCCTTGCCGGACTTTGTAATGAAGATAATTCCCGTTGTAATTTGATTTTCTTTGGCATAACGTAGCAACTTTTTACACAATTTGGGCACAAGGAATACCGTTCTTGTTTTACCCTTGCAGGAAACAATGGCTTCGCCTTTTTGCACAGCTTCCACTGTTATGAATTGCAGTTCGCTGACACGAATACCCGTCCCGCAGATTGTTTGAATCAACAGGGATAGGCGTTCGTTCTTATTTTGCTCCGCCGCATAGATAAGGGTAAAGTATTCTTGCTTGGACAGTTCGCTTTTTTCGGAACAAAAAACTTTTCGTTGAACCTTAAACTGTTTTACACAGCAATCGTCCCACCCCGCAAACTTAAAGAATGAGTTAATCGCCGCAAGCATAGAATTGGCGCTTGTTAGAGCATACTCTTTTTCAAGAACTGCCTTGTAATCTAATACCAGGGCTTTGTCAACGGATTTGCCGCCTGTAAACGCAGAAAAAACGGCAATGTCCCGCATATACTTTTGCATAGTGTTGCTACTCTTTTCATTACTGTACATTGATGCTTCAAAGTCTGCCAGCAATTTTGATGTGATAGTTCGTCTTTTCATTTCAAATACCTCCGTGGATATATTTTACAACAGTTTTTTTACTGTTACGTAACGGAGTATTACTAACGCTTTTTCAAAAAGCAAGAAAATTACAGAAAACATTTCAAAACGCCCCCGACAAAGACTTTTTGCCTTTGTAGGGGGCATTCCCACATCACACAGTTTCGTTTAACCTTGTTATATAGATTAAATGTATTTGTTTTTCTTGCTTTTCCCTTATGGGATTACTTATCGCCATATTTTGCGGTGTAGCCCTACTTTGCAATGACCTTTATTTTCACAAGCCTATTAGAAATCCTTAAACCGCTATAAGATATTTCAAAAAATTCTGACAGCCATATTAGCGCCCCCGCAAACCCAAATAACTTTGTATCATATTATACCACAAATATGTGAAAAAATCAATTCAAGCGAAAATTACTATCGGAACAAGCATCCGACTCTTTGTCTGATGCTTGTTCCGATAGTATCCTATTCGTTTTTTGTTTTCTCCCGAAGGACATTACGCTTATTCCAACGGGGGGTGCAGATTTTGGATTGATAGAAGGTTTATCCGACAAAAAATGATCTGGAACCGCTCGGAAAACTCTATGAGCTGTTTTTGGAAGAGATTCGACTGAATTTAAATAGTCACCGATATACGTTATATTGAGCGGTATTTAGCGCCAGAGGTGATTATTCTGAATATGGACGCCGGGACAGGAGCGTACTGCTTGTATTTTGCGTAAAAAGGATACGAGGCTGCAGTGTTGGCATTGACTGAAAACAATCTTCAGATTTTCCGGAAGATTCTTTATCCTTAATGCAGAGAAATGCAATAAATTTGATCGGAGATTCTGTATATTTCATGCAGTTTTGACCCAGTTTACTTAGAGGGCCGGTCTGGACCAAACCATGGTCCATTCGGATTCTCCAGTTTCCGGGTCGGTTTTCTCGGAGATCCCCTGAAAGCTTTCCCGAAAATAAAATTGCAGCGCCCGGGAATTTTTCCGGTAGACTTGGAGAGTTAGCACCGAATGTATTTGCCGGACTTTATCCAGCAAAGCTCACCCGATTCCCCGAAACCTGGAAGCGGCGGTTACGAAAATGCCTTCCAGCCGGTTGCCAGATACTCCCGCAAAGCCTCGGATAAAACCTTCGGATTCATAAATATGCAGTTCCGCGTAATCCGGCGGTAAAAACGGATGTGCATCCCGGTTCCCCTCTATCAGGTGGTCCAAATCGCGAATCATACGGACATTCACCTTTAATAATGTATGCCTTATGATAGCACACTTTACAGGATAAGTCAATTCGCTCGGTGGTTTTCGTCAGAAATTCCAGCCATTTCTTTTAGTTTTGCAATCGCTTCTTTCAGACCGCCGGATGCGTCAATAAGCCCTTCCCGGACGGCTTCGTCTCCGCTGAGAAGTGTTCCCACATCGCTGAGCAGATCTCCGCTGTTAACCGTTAGTTCTCGAAATCTTTGAGGGGAAATCCTGGAATTTTCGCAGACAAAGTTTGTAATCCGTTCCTGCATTCGGTCAAAGTATGCGAAGGTCTGGGGAATGCCTACCACCATGCCGTTCATGCGTACAGGATGTACGGTCATAGAAGCAGAAGACGCAATAAACGAATAGCGGGCCGCAACGGCCAGAGGTACACCAATGGAATGCCCTCCGCCCAGAACTAAGGAAACTGTGGGCTTTTTCATTCCTGCAATCATTTCTGCGATAGCCAGTCCGGCTTCCACGTCACCGCCTACAGTATTAAGAAGAATTAAAAGCCCTTTAATGTCCGGGCTTTCCTCTACAGCTACCAGGGTGGGTAAAATGTGTTCGTATTTCGTGGTTTTATTTTGGGGAGGCAGGATGAAATGCCCCTCCACCTGTCCAATAATAGTCAGGCAATAAAGGGGACCTAGACGGGTCGTTCCCATCTCCCGGATCTGCTCCTGCTGCTGTTGCTCCTGGGTAATTTCGTTTTCTTCCATATGAAATTCCGTGCCTTTGTAAGGCTTCCTTTCCGTGTAGCATTGCATTTTTTTCTTTTATTTTTATTTTGGATCGAAAATGAAAAATTATGCCTGCATTTTTTCGTTCTTTTTGCAGAGAATAGAGCCGAAAGGAGGGAAAAAATCAGTGAAAAAATTTTTATTTATTTTGACGGTTCTTTTGTGTATTAGTATGACCGGTTTTGCATTGTCTGCGGAAACTTCTATGAATTCTTCGTATGAAGTAGGAAGCATGGCACCGGGGGCATCGGATGGTATTTCCGGATTTGACCGGATCAGCGCGGCGTTTCAGAATGCCTTTGACAACTTCGGAGAATACCGCGGGCAGCCATCGTCAGCTGTAACGGTGGACGGGGATTATTACAGTCAGACGTTCAGTGATGCGGAACGACGGGGCGCCGGCATTTTTGTCGGTCCGGATTTGACGGCGTATACCGTAGGGTATCCGCTGTTTGATCAGCTGACGGCCTTAGGCGGTACGACTGTAGTAGGATATCCTACGTCTGCCGGGTATTATAATAATGGAAATTATTATCAGAATTTTACCAACGGTTATCTGATTATGGCGGAAAAGGATAGTACGGCCCGCTTTGTTGAAGGGCGGCAGATAGACGAAAATGGTATGGAAAGTGATCTGAATTCCGGTAGTAACACCAATACAGATACAGACACCGATACCGACTGGAGTTCCAGTCCGATGACCGATCCAGGAGATCCGTCAATTTCGGATATTACCCGTCCCGGAACGGAAAACCCGACCGACGAAACATCGACGAAACCATCTATGAGCCGAGCCGGAGCCATTGGAACGGCTGTTGCTGTTGTTGTCCTGGTGGCTTTGATTATTCTGGTCATTGCTATGGCACGGAAAAAGAGACGGGATTAAAAACAAATAAAAACCACACAGAAATTTGCGTGATGTTCTTAACAGAGAAAATAGTGGGTGGTATGTAACCGGAAGGTTTATAACCTTCCGGTTACTGCTTTTTTAGGCAATCTGTTGTATAATTCCTGTATGCACTTTTCACGCATATCCATGCTCGGTGATGGGATTCAATTCCTGCCGTAATTCAGACTGTGCCTGCTCATATCCGTTCACCATTGCATCATACCGTTCTGGAATAAGCCGTCCGCATACTCTGTCCTCATATCGGCACCGGATAATATTATCAAGTTCCTCGATGCGCTTCTCGATCTGCTCTGCGTAGCAAAGTTCTTCCGGCTGTTCTCTTGCAAGGCATTGTTTTTAGATTATGCGGTACAATCGTTTTCCGCATTTACCGCAGAAAAGGTACCCGTCCATCTCCGCCTTACTATCGGGGCGCTAAAATGCTTTTGCACAAGTTCAAAGGTTTGAATATGAGAATATTTTCGGAATCGTTTTTCAGTGTTTTGAAGTTTACGGTGTCGCTGACATATTTTTGCTTTAAAAGCATCTTTCGGACCGTTGTCTGTGCCCAGTGATACGGTTTATTTGCCTGTTGTTTTAAAGGCGTATACACTTGGCATACCGCTTTCTTCGCTGGCAGCCCATCGCAGATTTTCACAATACCGATGCCGCTCCCATGCATTTCAAAGATTCGTTTAACAATCGGTGCGGTTTCAGGATTACGAATAAACTGTTTCGGATTATCTGGATTTTTCATATACCCATACGGAACGGTTGTCCCCACTCGCTCACCGCGTTCCCCCTTTGCTTTCTGTACCGCTCGGATTTTACGACTGGTATCTCTCGCATAAAAATTAAAACAATTTTTGCTGCTGGACAAGTCGCTGACTCTGCTTGCTCTGCTCATTCCGTCATTGACGGCAATAAACCTCACATCATACTGTGGAAAAATAATCTCCATTAGCATTCCTGTTTGCAGATGTTTTACGATTACGGTTCCGACCTTGCCACCTTCATCCATTCGCTTGAAGTCGGGACGATTAAAAGATGATTGAAAACACAGAAAAATCAAAGATATGCTGTTTGTTGTTCCGGAAGAATAAGTGTACTGTAGCCCAAGGCCAGCTAGAGGAATATTTGGATATGCTTGGCGTTTTGCTTTCACCAATATTCACAATTAACCAACTAATAGAAAAACCAGCCTGCAATTCACGCTTGCTATAGCTTTACCATAATACAAAATGCTGGCCATTCGCAATACGAATTCCCCATATGCACTATCGTTGAGTCATTCACTGTAACAATTGAAATCAATGTGCTTGCGGTGCTCGATGGAACGCCCAAATACTTTGTTGTGTCAGACTTTGTTCTAATAACATATCCTCTATCAACGCTCACAATTTCCCAACGTATTGAGTTTCCAAGGGACAAAATTAAACCGGATGATTGCCGATACGGCAGAAGATAAATATCTCAAATAGTCTCCGCAATAGCGATTATTCAAGTAATAGGTATCATTACTTGATGTTGTGCTGTATATGGAATTTACATCCGTGTATTTAATATTCCGTCTTACCGATATTATATCTTTTCTTTATACCTTCGTTGTTGCATTTACGACGCTCGCAGTATTCTCACTTGGCTTTTCGCTTATGTTCTTGGCATTTACGATACCGAGCATTATTTTCAACGAATATTATGCCCGTAAATCGGAAGAGCTGCGCGAAAAAACAGCCCCCGACGTTCGCAAATTCCATTACTACCGCTGGATGCTCACCGATGCTTGGCCTGCAAAAGACGTTAGAATGTACGATCTGACCGATGCTATTAAGGCACGTTATGATGAGGAAAAGAAAGACTATATCAAAGCCAACAAAGCACTTGACAAGAAGGTGCTTCACGGCTCACTCGGCATAGAGCTTTTCCGTAGGAGCGGAGAGATCGTGTTTATCGCATATGTCATCTA
>CALXAO010000073.1 GCA_944386295.1 uncultured Clostridia bacterium
AAGAAATAAAGCAATATGAAAAAATGCACGATTTCTTTCCCGGAGTAGCGATTAAACCAAAAGGCAGACCGAGAAAAAGGGGCACGGAACTGCCACCATCTGTTCAGCAATTAAGCAAGCTTACACAATTACAGTATGAACTTTCAAGGGAGTCGAAACGGAAAATGAACGGATGCGGGATGTTCTCTCGCTCACCGAAAGGAAGGGAGGACAAGCGTAAAGTATAAGGATAATTCAATAATTTTTTAGTGTTTCAAGAAGCGGTAGTGTGTAAAAAGAATGGATATCCCTGTAAAAGGCCTACAGATAAGGGAATGTCAGAATCGTTGCAGCCTACGGATGTACACGCAACGGCATGCATCACAATCCAAAGACAGTACTTCGGGAGACTTCAAAGTATATTTACAGAGCCAAGCTTCAAACCTATCAGGAGGCAAGTCATACATCCGTTTCTACAATAACGAGCGAATTCAACTTAAAGCAAAACTGACTCCTCATGAAACGCGAAGTCAGTATGTTGCTTAAAATTTATTTTTTTACTACCATAAAGGAGGCAGTCCGTACAGTTTGGAGCAGTTCATTTACAGCTGAGGCGGTTTTTGCATATAATATTCAATTATTTATCAGCGGTTAAAACAGGCTCGATTGCCCTTGAAAAATAATTCGCCAGAACCTCCGCACTCTCTTCCATATTTTTTGAAAGCCACCAGTCGATAGTTTCCACAAAGGTAGCACAAATGTGGTTTATGAGATAATCGTCGGGCAAGGTTGCCTTTTCGGCATCATACCCATGAAAATACTCGGAAATTACAAGCTCTCTCAGATTTTCCTTGAAATACCGTCTGAAAATATCGTTATTCTCTGAGGAAAGCAGGTTAAGAATATGCTTATCGTTCTTCTGTAAATGCTGAATAAGATGCAAAAACACAGAGTCAGGAGCGGTACAGTCCCAATAGTGTCTGTGCGCTTCCGGATGTCCCATTGCGGAGTCGATAATGTGGTTGAACAAATCCTTACACAGCTCCTTCAGCAGATAATCCTTTGTTTCAAAATGAGCGTAAAAAGTGGTCCTGCCTACATTTGCTTCGTCAATTATTTCCTGCACAGAAATTTGGTTATAATTCTTTGTGGAAAGCAGAGTGGTAAAGCCGTTGAAAATTGCCTGCCTTGTTTTCTGCTGTCGTCTGTCCATAATTGCCTCCTGAACAAATTTCTCCAAATGTTCCGTACCGAACATCCGAGTGTTTTTGCGTATTGATTTTTTCTTTTGAATAATATATACTTGAAACATAAAGAACAGTTTGTTCTGTATCAAACATATTATACATCAGTTTTATAGCAAAGTCAAGCCAGGAGAAAATTGCTATGCTCAAAAAAATAACGGATATTTTAGCGGGACTGCCTGCAACCATCGTTTCAGGTGTGTTCTTACTTTTGGATTTAGTTCCCCATCTCATTGAAGAATTTGGCGGAACGCCTGTGTTTCTCTTCCTTCTGCCCTTTGACCCTGCTTGGGTTACGGTGTTCATAAGCGGTATTCCGCTTTTGTATCTTGCCGTATGGCGTATTATCCATAACCCCGGTATCAGCAAAATATCTTCGGCCCTTCTCATCACAATCGCTATGTTCGCGGCGATTGCTATCGGAGACCTTTTCGCCGCAGGCGAGGTTGCGTGGATTATGGCTATCGGTGCTATTCTTGAGGATATGACAACTAACCGAGCCAAAAAAGGCTTGAAAAAGCTCATCTCCCTTGCTCCCACACAGGGCAGAAGAATAAAGGACGGCACAGAGGAAACCGTTTCCACAGAGGAAATCCGCAAGGACGATGTTCTTCGTGTTCTTCCCGGTGAAACAATCCCCGTTGACGGAATAATCATCAGCGGCGAAACCTCTGTTGACCAGTCGATTATGACAGGGGAGTCGTTGCCTGTTGATAAGACGGTTGATGATACAGTGTTCTGCGGAACAATCAACCGTTTTGGTGCTATTGATATGAAAGCAACAAAGGTGGGCGAGGACAGCTCCTTACGGAAGCTCATTCGTATGGTGCAGGAAGCGGAAAATAAGAAAGCACCTATGGCACGAATTGCCGACAAGTGTGCAAGCTGGCTTGTTCCTGTTGCAATGATTATCGCCATTGCCGCAGGTCTTATTACACAGGATATTGTCCGTGCGGTAGCTGTTCTTGTTGTATTCTGTCCCTGTGCATTAGTGCTGGCTACTCCTACGGCTATTATGGCGGCTATCGGACAGGCGACCAAGCACGGCGTTATCATCAAGTCTGGTGAGGCGCTTGAGAAAATGGGCAAGGTCGATACCATCGCCTTTGACAAAACGGGAACTCTGACCTACGGCAGACTTGAAGTATCCGACCTTATTCCCTGCGACAGCTCGGTAAGTTCCGACACACTTTTACAACTTGCCGCTTCTGCCGACGCAAAAAGCGAACACCCACTCGGCAAGGCAATCATAAATTCCGCAAAGAAAAAGAAGCTCTCTCTTACGGAATCCGACGAGTTCAGAATGACAACAGGCAAAGGTATTTCCGCCAAAATCAACGACGATGTTCTGTTGTGCTGAAACGAAAAATACCTCTCGGAAAACGGCGTTACTCTTAACGACAATCTATTTTCCGAGCTTGCTAAGCTGAGAACACAGGGAAAGGCTTCGATCCTTGTTGCAAAAAATAATTCCTGTATCGGTATTATCGCTCTGTCCGATGTGCTCCGTCCCGAAGCCGCCGAGATGATTTCACAACTCGGCAAAATGCAGACAAAGGCAGTTTTGCTCACAGGCGACAATCAAAAGACAGCGGATTACTTTGCGAAGAAGGTCGGCATTCCCGAAGTCAAGGCAGAGCTTCTCCCCGAAGAAAAGGTTGAAAGCATTGTAAAGCTGCAAGGCGAAAACAGAAATGTCTGTATGATAGGCGACGGTGTAAATGATGCCCCTGCACTCAAAACCGCAGACGCCAGCGTTGCAATGGGAAGTATGGGAAGTGATATCGCGATTGAGGCGGCTGACATCGCTCTAATGAGCGACGACATTTCGAAAATCCCATATCTGAAACGGCTGTCAAACGCAACGGTAAATACAATCAAATTCAGCATTACACTTTCGATGTGTATCAATCTTGCAGCGGTTACATTGTCCGTTCTCGGCTTGCTCAATCCCACAACAGGAGCGTTGGTACATAATGCAGGCTCTTGCTTTGTTGTGCTGATTGCGGCCCTTCTTTATGACAGAAAATTTGAATAATTGAAAAGACGGCAAAGGACCTGCTGTTTCGCATTATTTTTTATAGCTTGATAATCGATAAGTGGCGATGTGAAGCTCAAAAAAGTCTTTGGAAATTTTAAAGCTGCAAATCGCCATCTGCAAAATTTTCGCTTGTTGAGAGAACCCAAACCCCTTGAAAAATCTCGGCCATACAGCCGAGAGGATATGAAAAAAACTTACTTTTTCAATCAGAATACGGCTTAAATTTTTGCTGATGAGTTACACCGTTTTCTTATATTCGGAAATTGTCAATGCAAGCACAAAAACTCATTCATGCCGCTGCTCCGCCGCCTCGGTCAACGCTTTACGCTTTGAGATCGCCACTGGCGATCCTCGCCCCCAAGATCTGTTTTGCCGTATATGTTTTGCCGGTCTGCCTGACTACAGTTCTTGCCCCCTGTCAGGCAGCGTATTGTTTCTCTTGGCACGCTCATATCTTGGCAGTACTTCCCTGAAAAAACATGTCATTCAGTTGTAACCGGCTTTTGGGCAATAAAAAAGCCGGCACACAAATGCGTACCGACCTCCCGCAAAAGGATAGACTTAGCATCTGTTTGTCAATGCTTTCCAACTATCTCTTCAGTAGGTGGGGAATACTATAGAACCGATGAACGGTGAGTGCCCTCACAAGTCATCGGCTCTGCATTTATGAATTTGATTTACTGATAACTTTGACTTCAAAGTTCTGCACATCAATCAAAGTTTCCTGTTTGCACTTAGGCATTAAAACAGAAAGTTTTTCAGTTTGGCGTCTTCTCTAATCTTATTGTATGTTTTTTTCCACATATAGGACAGTTTTAATTCAGTTTTTCGTGATTTCCTCGTTCAATGATGTGTCCGTGGTCAAGTACCATTCATCGGCTTATTTCTATTGCCCGCGCCGCCGTTTCCGCCCCCCTGTAATGACAATCATGGAAAAAACAAGCATTACCGGACCTCTGATTGCCATACAAATGAGCATTTGATAAGCGTTTTGAACGTTCGTCACATCGGTTGTTCGCCGGGTTACAATAGAAGCGGTGGAAATGTGCACAGACAAAACCTGTTATAAGCTGAAACAGGGCAAAAATAAGTAAGATTATGCCGTATCTCCAAACTGCGTTCATCTTCCCCAGATCAATTCCTTCATCAATGACCTTCGCCATACAAAACGGTATGGTAATTTCAAACACTGCTTCCAATATAGAAAACAGAATCGTAAGTGCTGAGCCTTTCTTGTATTCACGAAGGCGTTAATATTTTAATCATAGATTAACCTCCTTAATGTAGCTTAGAGGAAAAGCCGACATTTATCGGCTTGCCTATTCTAAATTGTTATACATTGTCAAAAGCATTTGCTTTAGTTTTTTGATGTCATCAAAAAGATTTTTTCATTGGCTAAAATTCGTTGCTCTATTTCCCTTCCCAAGGCCTTTGCCTGTTCTGTCAGAGCGACAATTTTATTTCTCTTGTCTGTTTCATCAACCCAGCACCGAAGGTGTCCGTTTTGTTCCATGCGCGAAATAATGCCTACAACAGTAGAATGGGAAACCTCTAAATAAATTTCAATTACTTTTTGTGCTACCCGACAAGCCAGTACACGGCTTTGTGCAAAAGTCAGCTTACTGTGTTTTAAGTCAGCGTCCGCTTTTTTATCTTATTGTTAATGTTCTTGATTAAATAACCAATATCTTTTTGCGGCACATACACCCCTCTTTTCTGAAATGTAGCGTGCTACATATTATAGCGTACAGTTTCTGCTTTGTCAAGTAGGATAGAAGGATATTCAAAAATTTTTCATTTATATATAGTAGCGGCAAGGATTCCTCCCTGCCCCCCACTGCTATTTAGTTAAAAATTAATCGTAATTTATATTTTCTGTTGCATTTCCTTTCTCGGCGAATAAGGACAAGCAGAGGGAAGATAATCGCCCTGCATCGCATATGTTTCTTCAAAGAGTGTTTTCACCATTTCTATGTCCTCCTCATATGATTTTGATCTTCTTTGCGTTTGCGAATTTAATGAGAAGGTCTATATATCTACTCTCCGAAAGCAACCGGTTACGCAATTTGTTCAGGTCTCGTAAAATAATTCCTTGCACAATTTCGTCAAAAATCAAGTGCTTTTACCTCCTTGCCCACATTGTGAGCAATTGGGTGAAAAATTACAAATGTGCGATTTTAGACATAAAGAAAGACAGTGCAAAAAGCATTTCTGTTTCCTACACTGTCCTTCTTTCCTTCGCAACGCCCATAAAGTTGTATTTCAATGTTGTCTTCAAAATTACTTCCCTATGTGGCGTTAGCTTTAATCGCGCCACCCTTTTTAATGCCGTACAATACGCCAGCCGTAGCCTGGAAGTGTTAAGGTTTCCGGAAGAGATTCTCCAGTCAAAACATCGGCCAGTCCCCCATTGAGGCGAAATTCTTTTTCTTCCGCCGTAAAATTTAGGAAAAACAAATACCTTTCCCCTCCGCCTTCCCGACAGCGAACCGTTACCCCTTCCGGAAGGGCACCGTACAGTGTGGGCAGGAGGGCCAGTTTTTCCGCAAGAGCACCACACAAAGCATCCTCCAGGTCTCCTCGGCCTCGAGCTGCAATATAATAACAACCACCCATTCCGTAAGGATGATACGTTACCACAGGCGTTCCTGCATAAAAATCCTGTCCGTAGGACGCCAGAACCTGACAGTCCTTTTCAGGAACCATTATCTCACACAGCGTATGCAGCGGGAATTTCCCCGAAATTCCTAGGTCGTTTTTGGAAAAAACAGCCTCATTGCTATCCTCCGGGAACAAACCGTCGGTCTCCTCCGTCCGAAGCCCCGCCAACTGTCCCAATCCGTCTCCGGGAAAGCCTCCTAAAAAACAAAGGTCATTTTCGTTCACATACCCGCTCAGGTAGGTCAACAATACCGTACCGCCCCGGACGGCATAATCTT
>CALXAO010000074.1 GCA_944386295.1 uncultured Clostridia bacterium
CTTATACTTTACGCTTGTTCTCACTTCCTTTCGGTGAGCGAGAGAAAATCCCGCGTCCGTTCATTTTCCGTTTCGAATCCCTTGAAAGTTCATACTGTAATTGTGTAAGCTTGCTTAATTGCTGAACAGATGGTGGCAGTTCCGTGCCCCTTTTTTCTGCCTGTCTTTTGGTTTAATCGCTACTCCGGGAAAGAAATCGTGCATTTTTTTCATAGATTAACCAAAGCCGTTCCGCTATTTCTCTTTTTGTTATTTAATATCTTTTTTTATATTGTTTTATTTCTCTTGGCATACAAAATTCCCCTTTACGGTAGTATTTTCATTCTACCATAAAGGGGATGGTTTTTCTATTGTCCGTTTTTACCGGACCCGTGCGCGGACGGTATTTTTTTGTTAAAGTTCTACGGCCATGGTGATACCGTCTTCTGTAGGACGATCATAAAAATTCTTACGCCTTCCCAGTGCAGTGAATCCGTTTTTTCGGTACAGTTCCCGAGCTGCCTGATTGGATTCTCGAACTTCCAAATACGCAACTTTGCTTCCGTTCTGTTTCAGCTGGCGAAGCAGCTGCTGTAAGAATGCTGTTCCAATGCCTTCCCTCCGTCGGTCTTTCCGAATGGCAAAGGACGTAATTTGAGCTTCGTCGCAAACCTGATACAAAACGCAGTGGCCCAGAATTTGGGAGCTGTCGCAAAAAATTAAAATCGAAAACAGTGGATCCTGATGCAGCTTCTGCAAATCCTGCAAAGACAGAGGGAAGGCAAAGCACAGTTCCAGCTTTGCGACTTCTGGCAGATCTTGTTCTTCTGCTATTCGGATTTCCATGTACCCTGCTCCTTCCAGTTCCGGAATTGAAGCCGGATGGCTTCTTCCAGCTGCGCAGCGCAGCGGCGATACTCTTCTATGGAGCAGCCGAACGGGTCTGCAATGGGATGTTCGGAAAGCTGCCGCGGCTTATTTTGGATGTTCGGATAGGTCAGAAGGATTTGCTGTCGGTGCATGGGAGTCATGACAAAAATGCAGTCCGTATTCTGCAAAAGAGGGGGCGTCAATTGCCGTGCCCGGTGTTTTGTCAGATCCAGTCCCCGCTCTGCCATGGCGGCAATGGCAAATGGAGATGCCTGAGCGCCTTCGGCGGCTGCAATGCCTGCGCTGGAACAGGAAAATGGAAAGGATTCCTCTTGTGCGATTTGTTCTCCGAGAATCTGTGCCATAGGAGACCTACAGGTGTTTCCGGTACAGACAAATAAAATGCAAAGCATATTTGGATTTTCCTCTTTTCTATTTGGTATCAAACCAGCTTTTCCCTACTTTTAAATCTACGGTCAGCGGAACAGAAAGGGTGACTGCCTGTTCCATTTCTTCCTTGAGCAGCGCGGAAACAGCCGATGCTTCTTCTTCCGGCGCTTCCACAATTAGTTCATCGTGAATTTGAAGAATCAGCCGTGCCTGAAATCCTTCCCTACGCAACCGCCGGTCCACTTTCACCATGGCCAGCTTGATAATATCCGCAGCAGTTCCCTGAATAGGAGCATTCATGCATATTCGTTCCCCAAAAGCCCTCTGTACAGCGTTTTTGCTTTGCAGTTCCGGAATATATCTTCGCCGGTGGAACAGGGTTTCTACATATCCATGTTTTTTTCCTTCCTGTATAGTTCGTTGCATATAGTCCCGCACGCCGGTATAGGTGGCCAGATAGCTTTCAATATACTGTTTTGCTTCTTTCCGGGGGATGTGTAGGTTTTTTGCCAGGGAAAAGTCTCCAATTCCGTATACAATTCCAAAATTGACCGCTTTGGCCCGGCTACGCATTTGCGGTTGCACCATTTCGGGGGGCAGATTAAATACCTGTGCTGCTGTTGCAGTGTGAATGTCATCTCCGTTGCGAAATGCTTCCTGCATGTTTCGGTCGTCGGCAATGTGTGCAAGCAATCGCAATTCAATCTGGGAATAGTCGGCATCCACCAAAACATATCCGTTCTCTGGAATAAACGCCCGACGGAGCTGCCTTCCCAATTCTGTGCGTACCGGAATGTTCTGTAAATTGGGTTCGGTACTGCTGATACGTCCGGTCTGGGTAAGCGCTTGCATAAATATGGTGTGAATCCGGCCGTCTTCCGCAATTTTTTCGGTTAAGCCGTCGGTATAGGTGGATTTCAGTTTTCCGATTTGCCGATATTGGATAAGCAGTTCTGCAATGGGATGATATGCTGTGAGCCGTTCCAGGGTTTCGTTGTTGGTGGAGTATCCGGTTTTGTTTTTTTTGCCGGAGGGAAGCTGCAAGTCGGTAAAGAGGACTTCTCCCAGCTGTTTTGGCGAATTAATATTAAAGGCTTTTCCGGCCAAACTGAAAATTTCCTGTTCCAGTTCCTCCAGCCGCTTCTGCGCCAGCCGACCAAACTGTTCCAAAAATTCCCGTTCCACGCGAAACCCAACCACTTCCATCCGAGCCAGTACCAGACACAAAGGAAGTTCAATTTCCCGGTAAAGATATTCCGCGGCGTTTTCTTTCAGTTTACGTCGAAGATGTTCTGTTAAGGCGGACAAATGGAGTAACGCTCCAGTTGCGTCACAGGAAATCTTTGTTTGGGATGCTATAATTTCTGGCAGAGGAAGCAGGGCTTCTGCCGGGTCCAGAACGTATAAAGCCAGCATAGTATCAAATTCTACGTCAGCTGTAATCTCATTGGTGTAAAGCAGTTTTAAAAATGGTTTTATGTCATGACTGATCAGTGGATGTTTTGCCATTTCCCGCAGCAGCTCCAGTTGAGGGCTGGCAGTCAGAATTTTTCCCTGATAATTCAAATACAGGCATCCTTCCCGGAAAAGAAAATAAATCCGGTCCAATGCGGAAAGGGGATGCTTCTCCGGTTGATAAGGAATCGTCTGGATCTCCTGTGGCAAGGCTGTCGTTTCCGTTTTCCAGGAATAGCGGGCAGCAATCCGGGACAGTTCCAACTGCGTCAACAGCTCTTTCAGGTCGGCTTCTCGGACTGGCTGCGGTGTGTAATCCCGTTCTGGCAAAGCAGCATCCCGGACAATTGTTCCAAGCGCCTTACTTAAATATGCGCTTTCTTTCCCGTTTTCCAGTTTTGTTTTTAGGGAGGGCTTAACCTCGTCCAGGTGCATATAAATAGCGTCAAGGCTTCCAAACTGATGTATTAATTCCGTCGCCGTTTTTTCCCCTACACCGGGAACGCCGGGAATATTGTCAGAGGAATCTCCCATAAGGGCTTTAAGGTCAATCATTTGCACCGGCGTCATGCCATAGATTTCCCGAAGGGCTTTTTCGTCAAAAATGCGGTCAGCCGGTGAAGATGTTTTTGACGTGGATGCCAGTTTTACTGTAACCTGCGGTCCGATAAGTTGAAACGCGTCCCTGTCACCGGTTACCAGAATGCAGCGCTTTCCGGCCCGGGTCGCCTGAAGACTGAGGGTGCCCAGAATATCGTCGGCTTCCAGTCCTGCCTTTTCCAGCCGAGGAATGCCCATGGCATCAAGAAGTTCTTTCAGCTTAGGAACCTGTTGGGCAAGTTCTTCAGGCATGCCTTTCCGTCCGGCCTTATAGCCATCATAGAGGTCATTTCGGTAGGTTTTTGCCTTGACGTCAAACGCGACACAGATTTCGTCCGGCTTGTCCTCTTCCATATGACGGAAAAGAATATTTAAAAATCCGTAGATAGCATTGGTGTGAAATCCTTCCCGGTTGGTTAGCGTCCGGATTCCGTAAAATGCTCGGTTGAGAATGCTGTTTCCGTCTACGGCAAGAAATGTTTTCGCGGTCATAACGTATCTCTTTTCCTTTCTGTGCGGTTCCATAGAATACCTTATTTTATATTATACTCGTTTTCACTGGGAAAAGCAAGAGCGGAAATGAACAATTTCATGAAAAAGCGGTTTGAAAGACCGTGCGGCTTCCTTAAATATGGGAATTCGCACCACTGTAAATATCCAAATAACCAAATTTAAGCATTTATCGAACATAAATTCGCTGAAATAACGGAATTGACTGTTTTTAGAACAAATTTTTTGTTTATTATAACTATAAAAAAACAGAATCTGAAGAAAAATTTCTCATCCCGTTTTCAGCAGTTTTTTTTGAAAAGTACTTGAAATTTACGCTAAAATATACTATAATAGAGGAAAGAGGTGCAAAATGGAGTAAAGTGGTGTGATTTCCCACAACTTTATCCTTGGATTTTATTCAGAAAGGGGGGCAGATATTGAATGATGACCGGCATGGTAGGACATTTTGAACACACGGTCGATGCGAAGGGGAGACTGTTTTTGCCGGCAAAACAGCGAGAAAAAATGACGTCTAAGGTACTGTATTTGACCCCCGGACTGGATGACTGTTTGTTCGGATTTACCGAAGCGCAGTGGGATGAATTTCTCGGTCGTCTTTCCACTCTGCCTCTAACGACTGCCCGCCAGGCGGAACGGTTTTTTGTAGGAAATGCTTTTGAAGCTGAAATTGATGGACAGGGCCGTATTTCCATTCCCGCCAATTTGCGTAAACGGGCTGGGATTGAAAAGGAAGTAACGGTTGTCGGTCTGCGGGAACGATTGGAGTTCTGGGATACTGGCCGCTGGAATAAGATGGATGACGGCATATCCTCCGAGCAGGTGGAGGCTGTTCTCAGCGGATTAAATTTCTGATGAAAAGCAATGTACATTTTTCCCATTTGCCGATTATGCCGGAAGAAATTCTTCGGTTGCTTCTAATTCATCCGGATGGTGTTTATGTTGATGGCACCGCTGGAGGAGGGGGACATTCTCTGAAGATCGGCACTTTGCTTTCAGCAAATGGACGCTTAATCTGCAATGACCTGGACCCTGAGGCCCTGGCTGCATGCCGGAAACGGTTGGCTGGACTTGCCTGCCGAGTGGATTTGATTCACGGCGATTTTGCTTCTCTTCCCCAAAAGCTAAACTGCGGGCTGGACGGTGTACTCCTGGATTTGGGCGTATCCTCCTATCAGCTGGATTGTGCTGAGCGAGGGTTTTCCTATCAACAGCAGGCGCCTTTGGATATGCGAATGGATCAAACCGCAGGGGAAACTGCCGCTGATGTAATTAACCGCCTTGAGCAAAATGAACTGGAACGGATTTTTCGGAAATACGGAGAAGAACGGTATGCCGCCCGAATTGCGGCGGTTATTTGCCGGGAACGGCAGTACAATGCAATTACTACAACCTTGGAACTGGTCGATCTTATAAAGCGTGCTCTTCCTGGACAGGCATTGCGGGAAAAGCAGCATCCTGCAAAGCGGGTTTTCCAGGCAATTCGGATTTATGTGAACAAAGAATTGGATCAGATTCGTCTGGCGCTGGATGCCTTCTTGCCGGTGTTGAATCCCGGTGGTCGAATAGCGGTACTTACCTTCCATTCTCTGGAAGACCGAATTGTTAAGACGACTTTTGCCCGGTATGAAAATCCCTGTACCTGCCCGCCAGAGTTTCCGGTCTGTGTCTGCGGAAAGCACAGTTTGGGCAAGGTTATCGCCAAAGGAATGGTCCCTTCCCCGGAAGAAATTTCCGCAAATCCTCGGGCTAGAAGTGCCCGCTTGCGGGTTTTTGAAAAGGCCGGCTGTTAACAAGTTTACAACAACACTCAAATACACAAACAACACAACACACAACAAACATCACAGGGAACAATCGGGACAGCTGTGCCGTGCGCGGAATTTTTTCCGGTTGCGCGGCGCGCTGTTGCTCAGGTTGCTCTTCCGAAAAGAAAGGAAGAAAGCCATGACAGCATGGAAAAAACATTTTAATTTATGGTCGGTTCTTCTTATGGTGGGAATTATTTGCTTAGGATTGTTTTCTTTGAACTGTTATATTGTGCAGAACGAAAAAAACAATGAGATAAAAAAAATGGAAGAGCAGCTACAAGCCGCTTGCGATGAAGGTCACCGCATGGCAATTGAAATTGAACGGAGATCGGACCATTTTACTGTTGAGGCTTATGCTACCCGAGAATTGGGAATGTGCAAGCTGGAAAATTATCAGATTCAGTATCTTCAGCAGGATGTGTTCGGGAATGCAGAATTGCTGCACAGAGAAGAAGAAGACGGTTTTTTTACCCGGGTTACAAAGGCTTTTTCTGTAATTACCGATTTCTTTGAATAAGCATATTTGGGGCGGGCGCTGCATAAATATCGGATATGCGGGAACGGAAAGTTCAACTGTCCGAAAAAGAGCCTTGCCCCGTTTTTGTTTCGATTGTTGTCTCCGGAATTTCCGGAGAGAAAGGATCTCTCGATTATGCCTAAACTGCCCTCGCCAAAAAATAAGTTCAGATATCGCGTCGTCTGCGGAATATTTGTTGCTTTGTTTTTGTTTCTTTGCGGACGGCTTTTTTATTTACAGATTTTCTGTCATGACTATTATGAAGATATTGCTTTAGATCAGCAAACTTGGGAGGTAGAAGTAGAAGCCAACCGGGGGGCGATTAAGGATACCAACGGTGTGGATTTGGCTGTCAGTGCTACCGCATATAAAATCTTACTGGCTCCCTCCTTAATTAAATCCGAGGAAGACCGGTTTTTTTTGACTGAAAACATTTCTAGTCTGTTGGAAATGGACTATGAAAAGGTCTATACAATGGCCTCTAAAAATACTCAGTATGTAGAAGTGAAACGCCGGGTGGAAAAAGAGGAAGCGGACCGGATTACCTCCTTTGTTAAAAACAATGATAAATATTCCGGCATTCTCTGGGTCAGCGAGGATACTAAGCGACATTATCCCCATAACAATCTTCTATCCACGGTTCTGGGATTTGTTGGCAGTGACAATCAGGGGCTGGAAGGGCTGGAATATGCTTATGAGGATTATTTGGCTGGAACCAATGGAAAAATTATTTCCGCTAAAAATGCCAAGGGGACAACAATGCCCTTTGAATACGAAAGCTATATTGCGGCAAAAGACGGATATGATTTGTATCTGACTATTGATATTGAAATGCAGTATTTTTTGGAAAAGCATATTTTTAATGCTCGGGTAGAACACAACGTGCAGTCCCGGGTGGCTGGGGTTATTATGGATGTAAAAACCGGAGAAGTTCTTGCAATGACCTCAAAACCGGATTATGACCCCAACAATCCTTTTGTGATTACCGACGAGTTGACATTGGATAAACTTGCGACCGAATATGGTTTGAATACGGACGCGTATAAAACAGCTTACAATGCGCAGCAGAAGGAATTCCGTCGGAATAAGCTAATTGTAGATCAGTACGAGCCGGGGTCTACATTTAAAATTTTTACCAGTGCCATGGCATTGGAGCAGGGGCTGATTGATCTAAACGAAACCTTCTACTGTACCGGTGCCTTGAAAATGGACGCGGTTACCTACCACTGCCATAACCGGAATGGACACGGTACAGAGGTCTTTAAGGACGGACTTGCAAATTCCTGTAACCCTGTGTTTATTCAGATTTCAGAGCGGATTGGAATTGAAAGCTTTTACAATTATGCTACCCTGTTTGGATTTCGGGACAAAACAAATGTAGGGCTTCCTGGTGAAGTTTCCGGAATCTTTTTCAACCGGGATACCATGACCAAATACAACCTGTATTCCGGTTCCTTCGGTCAAACCTTTAAAATTACCGGAATGCAGTTGATTTCCGCAGTTTCTGCCATTGCCAACGGCGGAACCTATATGCAGCCTTACATCGTTAAACAGGTTTTGGACGCTTCCGGGAATGTGATTTTGAAGAATGAGCCGAAAGTGGTTCGTCAGATTGCTTCCTCCGAAACCTGCGATCTTTTGCGGGAATACTTGGAATACACGGTCCGAAAAGGAAAAAGCGGTTATTTGGAAGGATATCGCATTGCAGGGAAAACCGGTACTTCCGAAAAATTGGACAGCGGTTCCGACGATAAGCGGATTGCATCCTTTGTCTGTTTTGCGCCGGCAGATGATCCTGTGGTTGCTGTTTTGGTTATTGTTGACGAGCCAAACTCGGAGGTTCAGTACGGTTCTTATATTGCGGCACCTTTGGGACGGGATATTATGGCCGACTGTTTAGCATATCTGAATGTGGAACCGGATTACGGAGAAAGCGGTTCCGTGGCCGAGGTTAAGTTGCCGGATGTGACCGGAAAAACTGTGGATGAAGCTGCTGCGGAGCTGGAAGCACTGAATTTGTCGGTTAAAATTATTGGAGACGGCGACAAAGTGGATTATCAGTTGCCGGGGCAAAAACAAGTGATTTATACCGGAAACACTGTAATCCTGTATACAAATTCTAATGCGGAAGAAGCGGAAAAAACTGCCGAAGTTCCTTCTTTAATTGGAAAAACTGCTGCCGAATGCAATTCATTGCTGGCAAAAGCCGGTCTGAATATTAAAGTGGTCGGAGAAAATTTAAATTATTCTACAACGGTGGCGGTAAATCAAAGTATCCCGGAAGGGACTACGGTAGACAAAGGTACGGTTGTAACGGTGACGTTCCGGACCTCTTAATTCAGGCCGTCAAAAGAAAAGCGACGTTGAAACGAATGTCTTTGATTCTGATTCAAGGGAGTTTGTTGCTATGTTGCTTTCAAAATTGCTTGAAGGAGTTGTTCCAAAAGAGAATATTCCTGTTCCTGAACGGGAAATTTCCGGAATTTGTAGCAATTTGGACGGCGTTGTTCCACAGTGCTTGTTTGTTGCAATTAAAGGTAAACGGTTTGATCCCACACCCTATCTTGCCCGCGCGGCGGAACGGGGGGCTTCGGTTATTCTGGCTAAGGATCCGGTTTGCCTGCCGGATGTTATATGTTTGCTTGTTGATTCGCCCCGCAGAGCCTTGGCTCTGCTTTGGGAAAATTGGTATAAAAATCCTTCCCGTCGGTTGATTTTAAGCGGCATTACCGGAACCAATGGGAAGACCAGTACGGCTTATCTGCTGGAGCATATTCTGAATGCGGCCGGTAACCGTACTGGATTGATCGGAACTGTGGAAACCCATGTAGGAGATACGACTGACAGGGCCTGCTGTACAACACCGGAACCGGAGGCGCTGAGCCGTTTGTTTTCCAAGATGGTTGAATACGGATGCAGCCATGCGGTAATGGAGGTGTCTTCACAGTCTTTGGATCAGGACCGGGTGGCGGCACTGCAATTTCAGGTAGGAATCTTTACAAACCTTTCGGTGGATCATTTGGATTATCACGGAACCATGAGCGCCTATCTTCAGGCCAAGCAAAAACTGTTTGAACAGAGCCTGTACCGGGTGGTAAATGCAGATTCCGACTATGCGTCTCATTTTATGTCCTTCGAGGGTGCAATGAGCTATTCTGCTGCTGGGACTGCAGATTTTTTTGCCGACCGGATCCGTCGGATGGAACAGGGTATTGCCTACCGTCTTAATTATCCCGAGGGAAGAGAAGAGGTACTGGTGCCTATGCCTGGGATGTTCGGCGTGTACAATTCGCTGGCTGCTCTTTCCGGAGCTTATTGCCTGGGGCTTTCTATGCCCAACGCATGCGCTTCCCTGGAGTCATTTTCCGGGGTGCGTGGACGAATGGAATATTTGAAAACCGGTCGGCCCTATCGGGTACTGATTGATTTTGCCCATACGCCGGACGGATTGAAAAATCTTTTGGCGACCGTGCGCAGTGTGACTTCTGGCCGTCTAATTGTCGTATTTGGTTGTGGAGGAGATCGGGATCCCTCGAAACGGCCTTTGATGGGGCAGGTTGCCGCCGATGGGGCGGATATTGTAATTGTTACGTCTGACAATCCCCGGTCAGAAAACCCAGTTCGAATTATCGAAGAAATTTTGCAAGGTGTTGGCCGGAAGCACTGTATGGCGATTGTAGATCGCACGGAAGCAATTCGTTATGCTCTGGGAATTGCTCGGGAAGGGGATACTGTGATTTTAGCCGGAAAAGGTCATGAGGATTATCAGGTGTTAAAAGATAAAATGATTCACTATGATGAACGGGAGATTGTGGAATCGCTTCTGGAGGAAAATTCAGAGCCTTGACACAGGGAAAGGCAGGAAAAAAATGAAATTTCAATTATCTCAGATGGCGCAGGTAATCGGCGGCAAATTGACAGGAGACTGCGAATTTTCGGGTTTTTGTATTGACTCCCGCTCTGTGCTGGCGGGCGAGTTGTTCCTATGCTTGAAAGGGGCTCGAGTCGATGGCCATGATTATGCGGCAAAAGCTGTGCAGTCTGGCGCCTGCGGTGTGTTGGCAGAGCGTTTAACCGATGCTCCGGTACCGCATCTGATTGTACCTTCCGTTCTGGACGCAATTCAAAAGTATTCCTCCTGGTATCGTTCGCAAAAGGATGTTTGGGTGGTAGGTGTTACCGGCAGCGTGGGAAAAACGACGACCAAGGAATACATTAGCGCCGTACTATCTCAAAAATATCCCACATACAAAACCCCCGGAAATCAAAACAGTGAAATTGGGCTTCCTCTGACGCTGTTGCACATTGAAGAAACACATCGGGCTGCAGTGATTGAAATGGGTATGAGCGGCTTGGGGGAAATTTCGGTGCTATCTCGGCTTGCTCGGCCGAAGATTGGTGTGATTACCAATATTGGCCTGTCACACATTGAATTTCTTGGATCGCAGGAAAACATTTTAAAAGCTAAGCTGGAAATCCTTGAAGGTATGGCTTCTGACGGGTTCCTTGTTTTAAATGGGGATGATGTCTTTTTGTCCCAGGTTTCGGTACCTGGTCGGAAAATCTATACTTATGGATTGGGCAATCCTTCCTTTGATTTTTATGCCGACCGTGTGGCTGCTTTACCTCAGGGAACTTCCTTTACAGCAAAAACTCCGATGGGCAATATTGATATTTTACTGTCAATGGACGGAATTCACAATGTATACAATGCTCTGGCTGCTGTTGCGGTCGGAATTCTTTCCGGTGTGGAGCCGGAGCGGATCGCGAAAGGATTGAGAGAGATGGAAAACGCGCCGCTGCGTCAAAATATTTATGAAAAAGACGGGCTTACCATTATTGAGGACTGTTATAATGCCAGTCCGGCATCAATGACCGCCGCCCTGGATGTTCTCAAAGGAAAACCGGGCCGGAAGGTTGTGGTCTTAGGGGATATGCTGGAATTGGGTGATCTTGCCTCGGAGTTGCATCGGCAGGTCGGAGAGCAATTGAATGGCGTTTCCGTTTTGATTTGCTATGGAAAGCATACGGCTGATTATATTGAAGGTGCCCAAAAAGCACACGTGCTTCAGTGCATTCCTTGCGAGAATACAGAGAAGGCCGCGCTGAACCTGAAACTGGTGGCGCGGAAGGGCGATGTGATTCTTTTTAAAGCAAGCCGTGGTATGCATGCAGAAGAAGTAATCGAGCATTTTTTTCAGGATCGGTAATTTTTAAATAAAGGAAAAAGGATGGTTGGAATATGAACGATACCGTTATGGCAATGCTGGCCTTTTTTGCCTCTGCGGTGGTTGGATTAGTTTTAACTCCGCTATTGATTCCGGTGCTGCGACGGTTGAAATTGGGGCAGCAGATTCTGATTCAGGACGGCCCTTCCTGGCATAAGAAAAAGCAGGGAACGCCCACGATGGGAGGACTGGTATTTGTTGTCTCTACGTTGATTGCCTACCTTTTGTTCGGATTTCCGTTTTATACTAAAGGGGAAACGGCGTTTGGTCTATTCCTTCCTTCGGTGGGTCTGACTGTACTAATTTTTTCGTTGCTGTTTGCCTGTATTGGGTTTGCTGATGACATGGTCAAGGTGACTCATAAACGAAATCTGGGGTTGACCTTCTGGCAGAAAATTATTTTACAACTGGTGTTATCGATTGCCTATATCTTTTATTTGGCTCTCAGAACCGGTCGAAGCACTACAGTGCTGATTCCTTTTTTCGGGGTAACTTGGGACCTTTCTCTGTTCTATTATCTATTGGCTATGATTCTGATTATCGGGTTTGTCAACGCCGTCAATTTGACGGATGGGATAGACGGCCTCTGCACCAGTGTTACGTTGCCTGTGTCCGTGTTTTTTGCCGTGGTTGCGGCATTATGGGCGCTGCCGGATGTTTCGGTTTTGGCCGCATCTTTGGCCGGTGCCTGTGTGGCGTTTCTGGTATACAACTGGAATCCTGCCAAGATTATGATGGGAGACGTAGGGTCTTTTTTCTTAGGTGCCATGGTGGTAGGCCTGTCCTTTGCCTTGGATATGCCGCTAATTATTTTGGTTGTTGGCGTGGTATATCTGGTCGAGGCTCTTTCAGTGATGATTCAGGTGGCCTATTTCAAAATTACCAAAGGCAAGCGTTTGTTTAAAATGACACCCATTCACCATTCCTTTGAGCTCAGTGGCTGGAGTGAAAAAAAGATTTGCTTTTTGTTTGGCGGAGTTGCTTTGGCTGCTTGTGTGCTAGCTCTGCTGTGGGTATTTCTGTATTTTTAAATTATTGTTTTGAAAGGAGAGGAAGCAAATGGCAGAGAGCGGACAGTCGCTGAAAAAGAAGCGGATCAAAGTTCCCATGTTCGACATCCCCTTTTTTGTCGGCGTTCTGCTTCTGTTGTTTATCGGACTTGCTACGCTGTTTTCAGCGGGATATGCTAAGGCCCTGTATGAAACCGGAAATAGCTATTATTATATTACTCGGCAGGCTATTTTTGCGGTTCTTGGAATCGGAATTATGCTGTTTGTTTCCTTTTTTCCTTATCAATGGTACAATCGGTTTATTATTCCTTTTTATGTGGTCTCGGTTGTTTTGCTGGTGCTGGTTTTGTTTGTGGGAAAAGGAACTGAAAAACGATGGATTTATATCGGCAGTTATCAGTTCCAGCCTTCCGAGCTTGCTAAAGTAGCGGTAATTCTTTTGATTTCCAAATATATAGCAAAGCACCACGAGAAAATGCATAAGTTTAAAGATGGCATTTTGATTCCATCTTTGATTTTCGGGATCTGTGCTGGGCTTGTTCTTGTGGAGACACATCTGTCCGGCGCGATTCTGATTGCCAGTGTTGGGGTGGTTCTTATTATTGCTGGCGGGGCAAATGTTTTGCAACTGGTTCCTATTGGATTGGTTGCAGTTGCTGGAGCCACTACGGTATTCTTAACAAACGATTACATGCAGCGCCGTGTTACTACCTGGCTTAACCCAGAAGCCGATCCATTGGGAGATGGATTTCAGCCGCTGCAGTCTTTGTATGCCATTGGCTCCGGTGGTTTGACCGGATTGGGATATGGAAAAAGCCGGCAGAAGTATCTATACCTTCCTGAACCGCAGAACGATTTTATTTTTTCTGTGTTTTGTGAAGAAATGGGATGGATTTGCGCGACGTTGGTGCTTTTGATTTTTGCTTTCCTGGTTATCCGGGGCTTCTATATTGCATCCAAGGCGCCGGACCGTTTCAGTTCTCTGGTGGTGGTAGGTATTGTTTCCCGGCTTGCTATTCAAACGATTCTAAATATTATGGTGGTTTCTAACACTATTCCCGTTACCGGTATTTCTCTTCCGTTTTTCAGTTACGGGGGAACAGCGCTGGTGGTGCTTCTAGCGGAAATGGGGATTGTGCTGCAGATTTCAAGGTATGCATTTTTGGAAAAAGGAGGCGTGAAATCCGCATGAGAGTTTTAGTTGCTTGCGGCGGAACCTCTGGACATATCAATCCTGCTATCGCCATTGCAGGGGAACTGCGGCGCCGTCACAAAGACGCTGGGTTTTTGTTTATTGGAACGGAAGAACACCTGGAGGCTGATCTTGTTCCTCGGGCCGGATTTGATATTACACATATCCATGTGACCGGGCTTTCCCGAAAAAAGAACTTTTCGGCTTTGAAGCACAATCTGGCAGCGTTGAGTCATTTTCGGGAAGCGCAGAAGCAGACCGCCCGGATTATTCGTGGATTTCGCCCGGACATTGTCATTGGTACCGGGGGATATGTCAGCGCTCCAGTGCTGACCCAGGCAGTGCGGATGAAAATAAAAACGGTCATTCATGAACAAAATGCCTTTGCCGGAATGACCACAAAAATGTTGGCCCCCAAAGCGGATCTGGTTTTTCTCAGTTTTCCTCTAGCGCATCCGATCCGGTGTCGGAAAGACCGATGCTTTGTGGTCGGGAATCCGGTGCGGGAGGAATTCCGGAATATCAACCGGAAGGAGGCCCGACAAAAATTAGGAATCCCGGAAAACATTCCTCTAGTTTTATCCTATGGCGGAAGTCTTGGCGCCGCAAAAATTAACGAAGCCATGTGTGCCTTTGCTCGAAAAGCGGCGGAAGAAAATGTTTTGGTACTATATCATGGGGCTGCTCGGGATTACGACCAGGTGTGTGCCACTCTTTCGGATTTGGCGGGACACCCTCGGATTCGGATTTTTCAGTATATTTATAACATGCCACAGGTTATGGCCGCGTCCGATTTGGTGATTTCCCGATCTGGCGCTATGAGCTTGTCTGAGATTGCGGTTCTTGCAAAGCCGTCAGTACTGATTCCTTCTCCCAATGTTACTGAAAACCATCAGTATTTTAATGCAAAGGCCTATTCTGACGCCGGAGCTGCGATTTTAGTTCCGGAGGCGGAGTTGGAAGGCAATGCACTGTACGATACTGTACGAGATCTGGTATTTGACCGGGGACGATTGACGCAGATGGCACGGGCAGCCGGAAACTTGTCACATCCGGAGGCTGTTGGACAAATCTGCGATAAAATCGAAGCATTGCTGCTCCGCTGAACCTTTCCCTTTCGTTCCGCATAAACTGGAACGTAAATTGAGGGGAAGGGCCATTGGCCGGAATGCGTCCGGAACAGGACTTTTCCCCGTAATAAAGGGGAAAAAGACAACATGTCAAAGCTACTCATTGAGGGCGGGCACCCCCTGTGCGGAGTTCTCAAAATACAAGGTGCCAAGAACAGCATTCTCCCAATTATGGCGGCGACGCTGGTCGCTCAGGGAGAGTGTGTCATTGAAAACTGTCCCGATATCAGCGATACACATACTGCGCTGGAAATTCTGAAAACGCTGGGTGCCCAGGTAAAGATGTTTGGTGACAAAGTGTGGGTAGACTGCACCAATGTAATTGATTATGAAATTCCCGATGCGCTGATGCGAAAAATGCGTTCCTCCATTATTTTTTTAGGTGCGGTTTTGACCCGACGCAAAAAAGCGCTTCTGAGTTTTCCAGGTGGTTGTGAACTTGGGCCCCGGCCAATTGATCTTCATCTGGCTGCGTTGGAGAAACTTGGAGTACATATTTCGGAAGAACACGGATATCTTCGTTGTGAGGCCGCGCGGTTGAAGGGCGCGGAAATTCATCTTTCTTTTCCCAGTGTTGGCGCTACCGAGAATATTATGCTTGCTTCGGTGCAGGCCGAGGGAAGAACTGTAATTGAAAATGCTGCCCGGGAACCGGAAATTGAAGACCTTCAGAATTTTCTCAATGCTATGGGTGCGGATATCCGGGGTGCTGGAAGCAGCACGATTGTAATTCGGGGCGTGGAATCACTTCATTCTGTTCAGCACCGTGTGATTCCAGACCGGATTGTTACCGCAACCTACATATGCGCTGTAGCCGCAACTCGCGGAAACGCGCTTCTAAAAAATGTCGAGCCAAAGCACCTTTCATCGGTTCTTTCCGTTCTTCGGGAAGCAGGGTGTGAAATTCAGGAATTTGACGATATGATTTCGGTGGCTTGCGACCGTCTTCAGGCGGTACGGCTGGTCCGGACCATGCCTTATCCCGGATTTCCTACCGACGCGCAAGCGCCATTTATGTCATTGATGTGTGTAGCTTCTGGCAGTACAGTGTTTGTGGAAACGATGTTTGAAAACCGATTTAAGCATATTGCCGAATTGCAGCGGATGGGCGCAAAAATAACCACCGAAGGTCGGGTTGCCGTTGTAGAAGGGGTTCGCCGCCTTTCGGGCGCGTCGGTGGATGCGACTGATCTTCGGGGCGGTGGAGCATTGCTGATTGCCGCGCTGGCAGCAGAAGGCGAGACCCAGATCGGTCGGATTGAACATATTGACCGGGGATATGCGGCTCCGGAGCAAGTGTTGGGTGAGTTAGGCGCGAAAATTGTAAGGATTGAATAAGTGTTTCCGCCGGAAGGAAAACTCCTCCGGCGGTTTCAGAGAGGAGAATACGGACATGCCCAGTGAAATGGACCGGATGCGGGAAATTCATCGCCGTCGCCGTCGAAAGCGGTTGATTGCCGCGATGCTGATTGTTCCTTTGCTTGCTGTCGCCTGTGCGCTACTGCTTAATCTTTTGCTGCGAGTGCGCAATATTGTGACAGAAAATCCCACTATATATTCCGGTTCGGAAATTTTATCCCGTCTTTCGTTTGACTTAGGAGATGGAATGTTTTCCTTTGATCGGGACAAGTTGTGCCGGCAGTTGGAGACCGAATGCCCTTTTATTAAGAAAGCACAGGTAACCTACCGGCTTCCCAATACCGTTCATCTGACCTTGACTGCCGCCGTTCCTCTGCTGGCAGTTCAGGTGGAAAACGGTTACCTTTGCTTGGACGGGGATTTTAAGGTTCTCAGTTTTTCGGAAACACTGCCGTCTTTGGATATTCTTCTTGTGACTGGAATGGACATTGCGGAATATACGGTGGGTACTCTGCTCAACGAAGAAAAAAACATTGAGTCGGAATCTCTTCTTGAACTGATTTCTCTTTTGCAGGAAAAAGGGCTTTACGAAAATGTTTGTTCTGTCGATTTGAGCCGAAAATATAATATTACCATGATTTACAATGAGGTAATTATTGTTTCTTTAGGAAATATGGAAAATTTAGATCGGAAGATTAATCTTTTTCAGAAAATTCTCTGTGAGAACGATCCTTCGGTACCTGCGGAAATTAGTGTGCGGGACTATACTACCGGTCGGTATCGAAGACTGTAAAAACTGTAATTTCCCGGCAAAAGGGATGAAAAAAACAGAAGTTAGAAAATATTCATGATAATATCAAAAAAAATTCGTTTTATGAACTGGTAATTTCTTAAAATATATGATATAATATAAGAAATTTGCAAGATGGTTTTGTTCAGAGGGTAATTTATTTTTTTGAGAAATATATAGAAGTTGGCAGTTGAAAATGAAAGGATTGAAACACAATGGCATTCAGAAGCGTGGAAGAAAAGGATAATATTGTCACCATTAAAGTCGTGGGGGTTGGCGGCGGTGGAAATAATGCGGTAAACCGCATGATTCAGGATGATGTGAAAAGCGTTGAGTTTATTGCAATAAATACAGATAAGCAGGACTTGAACCATTCCCTTGCTCCGTCAAAAATTTTGATAGGGGAAACGGTTACTCATGGCCGTGGAGCTGGTGCCAATCCGGAGGTGGGCCGTCGAGCTGCAGAAGAGAGTCATGACCAGATTTCTGAAGCGCTTAAGGGTGCGGAAATGGTGTTTATTACTGCTGGGATGGGCGGTGGAACTGGAACTGGTGCAGCGCCTCTGGTTGCGGAAATTGCCAAGGAGATGGGACTGCTGACGGTCGGTATTGTAACCAAACCCTTTGGATTTGAAGGTGTGCGGAAAATGAATCAGGCCGAAAAAGGGATTTCTGAACTGTTGGGACATGTAGACTCCTTGGTTGTAATTCCCAATGAACGCCTGAAGTATGTCGCAGAAGATAAAATTACGCTGGCCAATGCTTTTGTGATGGCCGACGGAATTCTAAAGCAGGGTGTGCAGAGCATTACCGATCTGATTAAGAGTCACGGAATCTTAAACCTGGATTTTGCCGATGTTTGTGCCATTATGAAAGATGCCGGCTACGCACATATGTGTGTAGCCAATGCGAAGGGCAAAGACAAAGCGGAGGAGGTTGCGCGGAAGGCAATTACCTCTCCGTTGCTGGAAACTTCTATATCTGGTGCTAAAGGTGTTATTATTAACTTTACTGCGGATACTGCTGTTGTGCTGGATGATATTTACCGTGCAGCGGATATTATCAAGGAGGAGGCGCATCCCGAAGCAAATATTATCTGGGGTGTAATCCTGGATGAGCAGATGGAAGATGAGATGAAAATTACGGTAATTGCCACCGGGTTTGATTCTTTCCCGGGAAGTAATTTGTCCGGTTTATCCGGTGTGAAACCTCTGACCAACGCATCGCTGAACAGCCTTGGATTTAGTAAGCCATCGGAAACCGCTGCTCCTGCGTCGAAAGCTGCTTCCTCAGTGGATCCCGAGCCGGTTGCAAGACCTGCGGCCGAACAGGAAGATGACCCGGATGCGGATTTCTTAAAGTTGCTCAACGAAATTACCAAGGGAAAATAAAAATTTCATAAATAAAGAAAAACGCTTCGGAACCGTAGTACATCGTGGTTTCAAAGCGTTTTTTTTGTAATTACTGTCAGAAAAAGGCGCCATCCTGTTTTAATTGCTGCTGTAGCTGTTTTACATTCAGATTTTTGACTTCGGTTTTCGTGGCCCATGCCATAGCAGAAGCTGTTCCCGCTGCCTGTCCGGTGCAGCAGCAAATAGGCATAATTCGAATAGATGCTTGTGCTTCATGGGTTGCCGAGAGACAGCGGCCTCCAACCAATAGGTTTCGGATATTTTTGGGTTGTAGAGATCGGTAGGGAATGGTGTACCAAGTGCCCGGAGCGAAATAGTAATGACTGGTTCCCGTGCCGGCTGGGTTATGAATATCAATATCATAATTTCCCGCAGCAATGGCATCTTCAAATTTAGTACAGTTTTTTAGATCCTCCTGCGTTAATAAATATTCACCGTCTATTCTGCGGCTTTCTCGGACGCCAATCGCAGGAGCTGTAGCCAGTAGACAGCTGTTTTCAAACCCTGGAATTTCGGTTTGGAGAAATTCCATCATTTCCATGACCTGTTCTCTTGCCATTCGTTCGGCCTGACTAATTTGGAAAGGATCGGTGGGATTCAATCCGACGATGCGGGTTGTATTAAAATGCAGAACGCCCTTTGCTGGATAGTGAAACACCAGAACATTTTCTCGGGGATTTTTGATTTTTCCTTCTTGTTGGTATTTCTGATATAAAAGATTGATTTTTTCCTTGTTTTCTTCATATTTTTTCATATCCACGTTACCTACTCGGAAGCAAAGGGTCATTGGTTGGCACAGTCCGTCGCTGTCTCTGCCCAGAAAGAAAGGGCAATCCGACAGATATGCCAGGTCTCCGTCTCCGGTAGCGTCTATAAACTGGTCGGCGGCAACTGAAATGCTGCCGGATTTGCAGGTGAGCATAACTTGTGTGATTTTCTGCTGTTCAAGAATTGTTTTCGCAAGAGCAACATGAAACAGCACCTGTACGCCTTCTTCCGCAAGCATACGGTCGAGCAACACTTTTAAGTATTCCTCGTGAAATCGCAAAGGGGGTTCCATTGCGTTCATTTCTTTCAGCCGCTGTACAATTTCCGCAAAAATTCCTCCGCACAAAATGGTTTTTTTACCGTCTTTTTCGGTCCAGTAACGCATGAACGGATTTACCAGATTGTTTGACGCTGCACCTCCCAGGCATCCGGACTGTTCCATCAGAATTACTCTTGCTCCCTGGCGGGCCGCGGCCAGAGCTGCCGCGACGCCGGTAAATCCGCCGCCAGCAACAGCAATGTCGGTAGTTACTGTTTGCATAAATACTCCTCCTGTCTTTTATTAAAGAGTGGGTAGAAAATTTCTATTTTACAATTCTTTATTCCAGAATGCCGCCGCAGAGGATTTTGTCTTTGTCATAGACCACTGCCGATTGCCCCGGCGTGATAGCACGAACCGGCGTTTGAAAATGCAGAAGCAACCGATCTTTTTGTATGGTGACTTCTGCAGGCGTTTCTTGTTTGGAGTGACGGATTTTTACTGTGCCCTGGATTGTTTTTTCTTCCGGAGAGCAGGCCTGAAATACCGGATTGATACAGATGGCGTCTCGGACGTCCACAACGTCGTTCTTGCTAAGAATGACGCGGTTGGTGTTCGGGTCCAGTTTTTTGACATACAACGGTACACCGGCGGAAAGGCCTAAATTTTTTCGTTGTCCGACTGTATAACGGATCAGCCCTTTGTGTGTTCCAAAACAACGGCTTTCCTCTTCTAACCAAAATTCGCCGGGAGGAAAAAGTCCTCTCTTGGCCTCAATAAAATCCGCATAACCGGTTCCTGCGGGGAGAAAACAGATTTCTTGACTGTCGGGTTTGTCTGCAGTTTCCGGGGCAAAGGTACTTGCCAGCTTCCGATTTTCCTGTTTGTAAGTTCCGGCTAAAGGAAAAAGAATTCGGGACAATTGTTCCTGAGTCAGGCGATAAAGCATATAAGATTGGTCTTTATCTGGATTTTTCCGAATAAAGTACCTGCCGTTTTCCTGTCCAATTTGGGCATAATGGCCGGTAGCAACAAAATCAAAACCTTTCCGGTTTGCTAAGTCCAGCAGTGCCTTAAATTTTACCAGTGGATTACACAGCACGCAGGGATTTGGGGTTCGTCCTTGGGTATAGTTGTCTATAAAATCTTCAACGACAGTCCGGGAAAATTCTTCTTCCAGCGGAATTGTGTAGAGTTCAATGCCAAGATTTGCTGCAGTTTGTTTTGCGGCTTCCAAAGCATCTGTGCTTTGCCGATGCATGATGCAGAATGCTCCGGCAATTCGGCAGTCCTGTTGTTGTAAAAGAGCGGCGGCCAACGAACTGTCAACGCCACCGCTCATTCCGATTAACACATGTTTCATTTTATTTTTCGTTACAGGAACTGCCGCAGCTGCTGCAGCAACTGTTACATGCTTCCTTGATTCCGTAATCCGCAGGGTTTTTCCCTTGTTTTACCAGGTAATCGGCAATGGCAGCCTTAATAGCTTCCTCCGCCAGGACGGAACAGTGGATTTTGACAGCCGGTAAGCCGTCCAATGCGTCCACAACCGCTTTGTTGGTCAATTTCAAAGCTTCAGAAACAGGTTTCCCTTTGATTAGCTCTGTAGCCATAGACGAGGTCGCAACAGCGGCACCGCAACCAAAAGTTTTGAATTTTACGTCGGTAATAATGTCATTTTCAATCTTTAAATAGATTTTCATAATATCGCCGCACTTGGCGTTTCCTACTTCACCCACTCCGTCGGCGTCGGCAATAGCACCAACATTGCGCGGGTTGGAAAAGTGATCCATAACTTTTTCACTGTAGATCATAAAACAACAGGCTCCTTTTCCTGAAATGACGATTCTTTTGAAACATTTTCCCAAAGAGGAGACATATCTCTCAGACGGGTTGTAATCGATTGCATTGTTTGAATAATATAATCTACCTGCTCTATTGTGTTTTCATGATTGAGGCTAAATCGGACCGATCCGTGGGCTGTTTCGTGAGGAAGCCCCAGTGCCAGCAGGACATGGGATGGGTCCAGAGAACCGGAAGCGCAGGCTGAGCCGGACGACGCACAGATCCCATTCATATCCAGCAGCAGTAGCAGAGATTCCCCCTCAATGTAGCGAACCGAAATATTGACTGTCCCTGGTAGCATATCATGGGTTGGGGTATTCCGGATACAGTAGGGAATATTATTCATGATCCCGGCGATCAGCCGGTCCCGAAGAACAGAAATCTTTGCGGTATTTTGCTCCATGGTCCGGACGGCCTTTTCAATGGCGGCTCCCATTCCTACAATGGCTGCCGTGTTTTCGGTTCCGGGCCGTTTCCCCCGTTCCTGTCCACCGCCCTGCAACAGATTATTTGGCAGGACTCCCTTCCGGATATAAAGAGCGCCGATACCTTTGGGAGCACAGAATTTGTGGGCGGAAAGACTCAACAAGTCTACCTGCATTTCCTCTACGTTCACTGGGATATGACCAACAGCCTGAACCGCATCGGTGTGGAAAAGTACCTTATGGGCTCGGGCAATTTTCCCAATTTCCACAATAGGCTGAACGGATCCAATTTCATTGTTTGCGGTCATAACGGTAATCAGCAAGGTGTCCGGCCGGATAGCATCCTCAACCTGATGGGGTGAGATAAATCCTTCCCGGTCAACCGGTAGATAGGTGACCTCGTAGCCTTCCTTTTCCATTGCCTTGAGAGTGTGCAGCACGGCATGGTGCTCAATATTGGTTGTAATAATGTGCTTGCCCCGTTTTTCCGTGTAACGGCTGGCGATTCCTCGAATGGCCCAGTTGTCCGATTCGGTGCCGCAAGAGGTAAAATAAATTTCCGAGGGCTTCGCACCTATGGCTTGAGCGACCTGTTCCCTCGCGTGTTCGATGGCAAGACTCACTTCTCTTCCTTTGGAATAAAAGGTACTGGGATTCCCGAAATTTTCTTTCAGAAACGGAAGCATGACTTTCAGCACTTCCGGATCTATTTTCGTTGTCGCCGCGTTATCGGCATATACAAACATCTTTTTTCCTTTCTGTTACAGCAAAATATCGCCTTCGATAGTGCCTTTTAGCGCTCCTGCATTTGCTTCGTCCGTGTCAATATGCATGGCTGCGGCATAGGAGGGACTGACCCGGACGATAACATCGCCGAAGATTATAGACCGATCCGTGTTTGCAACCTTCACACTGACAGTCTGCTTGTCCGTGACACCGCATTCTTTTGCCTGTGCCGGTGTAAAATGAATGTGCCTTTTCGCGGCAATGACACCTTTGTCTAGTTGAATTTCACCGCAGGGGCCAACTACTGTAATTCCGGGAGTTCCTTCGATGTCTCCTGATTCCCGGATGGGCGCGTTTACACCTAATGTACGGGCGTCGGTCAGAGAAATTTCCACTTGCGTGGCATTTCGTTCCGGCCCCAGAATTGAAACTCCTTTAATTTCGTTTTTCGGCCCGCGCAGAAGAACCTTTTCTTCACAGACAAACTGTCCCGGTTGAGAAAGTTCTTTTTTGGGGGTCAGAGCATGTCCTGCGCCGAACAGGATTGCAAGATCTTCTTTTGTAACGTGAATATGTCTTGCAGATGTTTCTATTATAATTTTCATGGAAAGCACTTCCTTTCTATTTCCCGCACCTATTATATAATACGCATATTAAAATTTTCAGGTCAAATTTCGAAATTATTATAAACTTTTTGTCCTGTTTAGTAAAGTGAGAAAGTCTTCCTCATTCAAAACGGGAATTCCCAAAGCCATTGCTTTTTTCAATTTGCTGCCTGCCTCCGCGCCGGCCAGAACGTAAGAGGTTTTTTTTGATACCGAGGAAGAAACTTTTCCTCCGGCCTGTTGAATCAAGGCGCTTGCTTCTTCTCGGGTATAGTGAGGAAGAGTTCCAGTAAGAACAAAGGTCATTCCTTCTAGGTTGGTTCCGGTTTGATCAAGCCGGAAAGTAAAATTTACGCCTGCCTGTCGTAAATGTTCCAGAAACGCTTGATTACGTTCTTCGTCAAAGTATTCCCGGATATAGCGGGCCGTAACCGGGCCCACATCCTCCACTGCTGTAAGGGTTTCCTCGTCTGCATTTGCAATAGCTTCAAGCGTACCAAATTTTCGGGCTAGGACCGCCGCGGCTTTTTGTCCGACTTGACGAATGCCAAGGGCACACAGTAGTCGGTCCAGGTTTTGCGCTTTGCTTACTTGGATGGCGGCCAGCAAATTGTCTGCTGATTTTTCTCCAAACCCCTCCAACGCGGCCAGGGGTTCTTTTTGCAGGCTGTACAGATCGGCGGCGGAATGAATCAATTCTTCCCGAAGCAGGGTTTCCACTACCGCTTGTCCCAGACCGTCTATGTCCATTGCTTCTTTCGATACAAAGTGGACAATGTTTTTCAGCAGTTGCGCCGGACAGTCAATATTATTGCAGCGTACTATGGGAAATTCTTCCACGGTTTTTCCTCCGCAGGACGGGCAACAATCGGGCATGTGAAATTTGGGCAAAGGACCGGTTCTTTCTTCTGTCAGGGCCCGGACGACTTCCGGGATAATGTCGCCGGCTTTTCGGATAACAACCCAATCGCCCGGACGGATGTCTTTTTGTTCAATAAAATCCTGATTGTGCAGAGTTGCCCGAGATACAGTACTGCCCGCGATCTGGACCGGGTTCAGAATGGCCAACGGTGTTAGTACTCCGGTTCGGCCAACGTTAACCTGAATTTCTCGGAGAAGAGTTGTTTTTTCTTCTGGGGGATATTTAAATGCAAGGGCCCACTTGGGAAATTTGGAGGTGCTGCCTAGAAGCGCACGTTGTTCCAGACTGTCAACCTTAATGACCGCTCCATCAATATCAAAGGATAGGGTAGGGCGTATCTTGCCTAGCCGTTGAATTTCTTCCCAGACATGTTCTATGCTGTCGAACCGGGAATAAAAGGGGCTGACCGGGAACCCCCAGGCATTCAGCTTGTCCAGGGTCTGGGTATGAGATGCGAAGGACATTCCTTCGCATAGCTGCAAATTAAATACAAAAATATCCAGATTCCGCCGTGCGGTAATTCGGCTGTCCAGCTGGCGCAGAGAGCCGGCCGCAGCATTCCGGGGATTTGCAAAAAGTGATTCTCTGTTTTGTTCTCTGGTTTTATTTAGCGTTTCAAATGCCGGACGGGGCATGTAGACCTCTCCTCGGACAATCAGGCGGTCGGGAGCGTCTTTGGGTAGAATCATGGGCAGTGACCGAACGGTCCGCAGGTTTTCAGTGACGTCTTCTCCTATTGTACCGTTTCCTCTGGTAGCGCCCCGAAAAAACTGTCTCTGTCGGTACTCGACTGCAACCGAAAGACCGTCGATTTTCAGCTCGGTTACATATTGGGCGTCTGGAAAAATTGCTTTGACTTTTTGGTCAAATTCTATTACTTCTTCTTTGGAAAAGGCGTCCTGGAGGCTTTCCATAGGAATTTCGTGCTGTACCTTTTCAAATTCTTTTTTTGCTTCGCCGCCGATTCGCAGGGTAGGGGAATCGGGCTGGCGGAATTGAGGATAGGATTCTTCCAATTCTGCCAATTGGCGCAGGAGCTGATCGTATTCATAATCGCTGATTTCTGGCGTGTCTTCTTCATAATAAAGTTTTGCATAACGGTTAAGTTGCTCGGTCAAGTGTTTGATTTTTTGTTCCATGGGGAAGAAACTCCTCGTTTTATTTTAAAATTGCTTCAAATAGAACAGATTCTGTTTCTGTGGTGGTGTGGGCAATACGTTTCCCAATTTGAATTTCAACAGAAACCGTTACTTTTAGAAAAATGCGGTAAACCGGACTGCCGTCTCCGCCGGGCAGCAGCTCGGTTCGAATTTGGGAAGTACCCTGTTCCGGAAAAAGAACCAAGGCGCGCAGGCCGTAGGGGAGGGAAATTTCTGTTCCTCCCTTGCTGGTCTGCTCCCATAGACGACTGTCCAGTTCCGCTTTGAAGGCGGTTAGGGCGTCCCTATCGGTACGTACTGCTGTAACTTTTCCGCTACTGTCCGTGAGTATTCGTACGGTATCACCAGCTTTTTGGGACATTGCCGCCAACGCCTGTTCGGTACAGTAACGCAACCGTTCCGCTGCTGCTGTGTCTGCACGTTGTTCTGCGTCCGGAATTAAGCAGCCCGTCAGCCAAAACAGCCCTCCCAATATCGTTGAAAGCAGAAAAGCAGCCACGGTTCGAAGCCAAAGATATTTTTTCATTGATTCATTCCTCCCCGCAATCAGTTTATTCCGGAGAGAAACGGAACATTCGGTTTTCAATAACAGTATTATACATTCTGTTTTTGTTATTTGTGTGTCATTTGAAATATATTAAAAAATTCACAAATTAAGTCTTGCAATCATGGGACTTTTATGCTATAATATATACGTGAAAAATTGGTTTTCCGGGGAAGGTCCTCCGGTGTTTCATCTGTTATTTCACGGAATATCTGAATTTTAGGAAGGTGTTTACAATGACAACCAACAAGGCGGTGCTTACTTGGCTGGAAGAAATGAAGGCTTTGGTAAAACCTGATAAGGTCGTTTGGATTGACGGAAGCAAGGAGCAGACCGAGGCTCTGCGTGCGGAAGCCTGTGCAAATGGGGAATTAATTAAATTGAATCCCGAGAAACTTCCAAACTGCTATTTGCACCGCACTGCGGTTAACGACGTGGCCCGTGTGGAAAACCGTACCTTTATTTGTACGTCCAAAAAGGAAGACGCCGGGGCAACCAACAATTGGTGCGATCCAAAAGAGATGTACGACAAGCTGTATAAATTGTACGATGGTTCTATGGTGGGCCGTACCATGTACGTGATTCCTTATTCTATGAGTGTTGTCGGTTCGCCCTTTGCGAAAATCGGTATTGAACTGACAGATTCTATTTATGTTGTTCTGAATATGCTGATCATGACTCGTGCCGGACAGAATGTCCTGGACGCGCTGGGCGACAACCCTGATTTTGTGAAAGGTTTGCATGCCCGTAAGGATATTGACGAGGAAAACCGTTACATTGTTCATTTCCCCGAGGACAATACCATTATGTCTGTCAACTCCGGCTACGGCGGAAATGTCCTTTTAGGTAAAAAATGCTTTGCGCTGCGGATTGCTTCCTATTTGGCGCACAAAGAGGGCTGGCTGGCGGAGCATATGCTGATTTTGGGACTGGAAAATCCTCAAGGGGAAATCCGATACATTTGCGCCGCATTTCCTTCGGCCTGCGGTAAGACAAATTTGGCTATGCTGATTCCTCCGGAACTGTATCGTAAACAGGGTTACAAAGTTTGGTGTGTGGGTGACGATATTGCCTGGCTGCGGGTTGGTCCTGACGGACGTTTGTGGGCTGTTAATCCGGAGAACGGCTTCTTCGGTGTAGCTCCCGGCACAAATTTGAAGTCAAATCCCAATGCGCTGCGTACCACAGAAAGAGATACAATTTTTACGAATGTAGTGCTGAATACCGACGATAATACTGTTTGGTGGGAAGGCCTTAACAAAACGCCCCCGGTTCATGCCGTCAACTGGAAGGGCGAGCCTTGGGACGCCTCTTCCGGAGAAAAGGGCGCGCATCCCAACTCCCGGTTTACTGCGGTTGCGGAAAATTGTCCCTGTATTTCTTCGGAATTCAATAATCCCCAGGGAGTTCCTATTGACGCTATCATTTTTGGCGGCCGCCGTGCAAAAACCGCTCCGCTGGTGTATCAATCCTTTGATTGGAACCACGGTGTGTTTGTAGGTTCCGCTATGGCCTCGGAAACTACTGCTGCCGCAGCCGGTGCTGTAGGAGTGGTTCGTCGGGATCCTATGGCTATGCTGCCCTTCTGTGGCTATAATATGGGCGATTATTTTGCTCATTGGATTCAGATGGGAACTAAGATTCCCCACGCACCCAAGATTTTCAATGTCAACTGGTTCCGTACCGACGCCGAGGGTCACTTTATCTGGCCTGGTTTTGGTGATAATATGCGTGTTCTGCTGTGGATTCTTGCCCGCTGTGACGGAACAGCTGATGCAGTGGAAACTCCTATCGGATATCTGCCCGTGCCAGAGGATATCAATATCGAGGGATTGGAGTCCGAAGGTATTACAGTAGATGTAATCCGGGATCTGTTGAGCGTGGACAGCAGCCTGTGGCTGGAAGACGCAAAGGGACTCCGGGAATTCTACAACAAGATCGGGGATCGGATGCCCAAAGAACTTTTGGATCAGTTGGATGCCTTTGAAGCCCGTCTAAAGAAATAATCTGAATTCTGAGAAGAAGGCCTCTGCGCGGAGGCTTTCTTTTATTTTTTAAGGAGAGATGTGTATGTTCCGTGGCTTTTCCAGAGATATGTTACCTTTTATGGCGGAATTAGCCCTACGAAACAATAAAAGCTGGTATGAGGCTCACAAACCGGAATACCGGAAGTTGGTTCTGGAACCGTTTTACGCTCTGACTGAGGAACTGGCCCCGGCTGCTCGGGCCGTAGATAGGAGAATAATAACCGAGCCTCGCCGCTGTGTTTCTCGGGCTCGTCGGGATACCCGCTTTACCAAGGACAAAAGTTTATACCGGAACAACATTTGGATTTCCTTTAAGCCGATGGTAGACCGTTGGGAATATCCTATGCTGTATTTTGAAGTGTTGCAGGACCGGTTCCGCTGTGGACTGGTTTATTGCAACGCGCAACCTTCTTATATGCAGGCGTTCCGGAATTATATTGGAGACTGTCCAAACGATTTTCGGCAGGGAGTCCAAAAATTAGCGAAGGTCGGTCTTTTCCCTTGTGGAGAACAGTATAAAAAGCCAAAGCCCGATGCTGTCCGAGGACTGGAAGAATGGTTTCGGTTCCGGGAGATTTGGTTTAATCGAGACTGGACAGATTTGTCCCTACTGTGGGGACGGGAATTCCTTCCGGAAATTCAGGCCGCATTTGAGGGGGCGTCACATATGTATAGGATTCTGGAAGAAGTCCGGGAAGAAATGTAAATCTTTTTTTGGGATAACAGAGATTTTTAGATGATATTTTATTTTCATTGAAAAAACACAGTGTTTTCAGACTGTCAAAAAAGGTCAGCTAAAGCAAAGGCTCGTGTCCTTAACGAAGAAATTACAAACAACCGAATAGGACGAGAAATCCCATTGTAGATGAGAAGTCTTGCGATGGGTTTTTTCTTTTCACTCCTCAAAAATTGCGGTGCTGAAAACAAAGAACTGTGATTTTGACGCATGCAAAAAGGTCATTGAAATCTGTTGCAGGCAACCTGTTGCCATACGAACTTTCCGAAAAAAGGAATGTCGAAGAGAATGTTTCTAAACTGAAGAAATAAATATTAAATAGATATTTGTAAGGATATATTGCAAACCCAAAATATTGCCAAAAATGATCTTGGAAGCAATTGAAAATTTTATGTTTTTTACAAATATTGTGTGTTTTTCAAAAAACCATTGCAATTTCAGATGGTATGTGATACAATGGATAAAACATTGAATATGCAAAGAAAGTGATGACCTATGAAAAAAGTAAAATTATTATTTCAAGGTGATAGTATAACCGATGCTGGTAGAGACAAGGCGGATTTTCACAATTTAGGAAATGGTTATCCTAAATTTGCGGCAAAATTTTTGAAAGAAAAATATAGTAATATTGAGTTTGAATTTATTGATTTAGGTATAAGCGGCAATCAAACCAAGGATTTGGTCGACCGTTTACAAACAGATTTTATTGATATCAATCCCGATGTGATTTCTATTCTGATAGGGATAAATGATGTTTGGCATCACGCCGATGACAGAAGTTGGATCGCTGATGATATTTTTGAGGAACGTTACCGTACAGTATTAGTTGCAATCAAAAACAAAACCAATGCTAAAATTATGATTTTGGAGCCATTTCTTATCCCCGTTGCAGATAAATTGTTCTTTAGAGAAGACCTTTACAGAAAAATTGAGATTGTAAGAAAATTGGCAAGGGAATTTGCTGATGTTTATGTACCACTTGATGGTCTGTTAAATGCTGCGTTCATAGGTGATGAACCTACATCTTTTGCGGCTGACGGCGTTCATCCTACCGAAAAAGGTGCAAATTATATAGGCAAAATTTATTGTGAGTACTTCGAAAAGTTTGTGTAATTTTATAATGTAAAAAATTTGCCGCTATTATCGGTTTTTCGTTACTATTTGTGTTGACTTTTAGCGGCAAAATGGAGATTGATTATGATTATTGTATGTTTAGGAGACAGTTTAACCGAAGGAGATTACGGTATTTTCGGCAAAAGAGGTATAGCAAATGTTCAAAAGGAGAATTATCCGTATTTTTTGGCAAAGGACTTACAAGCCGAAGTTCGCAATTTTGGAAAGTGCGGATACCGTTCAAGTTCATGCTTGAAAAATTATAAGGACGAAAATGTCAATCTCGAAAATGCTGATTTTATAATCATTATGCTTGGTACAAACGGAGGACAATCTGAAACCGAACAAACTCCAGAGAATATAAACTATTTGGAATTGATAGAATTGTGCAAGAATGATGCTCCGAACGTAAAAATTGTATTGTGCACACCTCCACACGCAACATTAAATCCCAAATGGTCCAATTTTGGCTATGCTGAGCAGGTAAAGCAAGCAACAATGTTTGTTCGCAAGGTGGCATTTGAGAAAGAACTTGCTTTGATTGATACAGCCAGATGTCCATATTTTACTTCGGAAACAGAGGACATTATGCAACCAAATGACGGATTGCATTTTGGAAGAGAAGGTTACAAAATGCTTGCCAAGTTTATTGGCGATAATTTAAAAACAATGTTTAATTTATAATTTCGCTGAGTTTGAAATTAATCTGTAATTGCCTAATCGTATTTTTCAAATGTTTTATAGAAATACTTGACAAACATTCCCAAGCATGTTATACTACATACAATCTTGGGAAAAACTCTCACCATAGTATTTTCCAAGGAACATATTCTTATTCACATAAGAAACAAAATTTTGAAAATTAAATATGTGCCAGCATTTTCAATGCAGCTTTTTAACAAGCATTAAGCATACACATATTGCATTGATTTAGAGTCAAAAGACTTGTACTTACATATTTATACAGGCACGAAACATTTTTAAGCGAACAAGTGCCGTTCGCTTTTTGGTGTTTCCGGGTGACCGTTGTAAAGATAGCGATTTTACAGTCCCTTTTTGGCATACGCTCGTTAAGACAAACCAGAAAAGAAGTAGAAACGAACAGAGCATATCGTTGCTTCTGCATTTCAATTTAGATACGCCAATACCGCATTTTGCAACAATTAGGTATGCCTTTGCTACAAGATTTCCGGAGGAGTTTTTTGAAAAAATATTCAGTTGGATCTTGGAACAGGCAGTAGAAAAAAGAATGGTCGATGCCACGCACAGAAAAGCAGGTAGAATTCACTGCGAAGTCAGACTATTGAGCGAGTATTTGCAGATGCAAAAGAAAAACGTGCCATGCGGTATACATTCATAAAAAGCTGGCAATGTGGGCATAGGAATGCCCCACATTACAGCTTTATTTTTTTGAATATTCTGAAAATAAACGAAAGAACCATTGTTTCCTTTTTGCGTGAATGATGATTTAACAGGCTGAAACTGGGCTATTTTGCATATGGTATAATGGATCGTAAGTGCGCAAACGGAGTGTTTCAGCATAGAGGAATTTATACCGAAGGCGCATTTACTGAGGAAAATAAACAGTGCGGTAGACTGAAGATTTATCCAAGCAATAGATCCGGTGGTAATAGATTATTGCCTTCACTGAGAAGAACATACGTACAGTCGGTTTTTGAGGGATTTGATGGGCGAGCAGATACCGGGCCTTTTAAGCAAGATACACCGAAAAAACAATAGAGGAAATATTTTATGGGATCATTGAAGTTAATGGAAGAAATGAACGAAGAAATCCCGAGATAAAGGCAGTGGTAGCCGATGGGGTACAAAATGCTGTGAATAGGCAAAAAGAATAGTTGATGACGGGAGAATCCCCGAAGAAAGGCTTTTTCCCGCCTTATAAATAATATTTCAACGGTGTTACACAGAAAAAGTAGAGGACATCATGCATACCCCTCCCGAGTACAAGGTTTTGTACGAACGACGAAAAAGAGACAATCAAAAGAGTGTTCGCGAATGCGAAAGAAAAGTACGCAACGCAATATCCCCCATACCGAGGCAACAATTCAATACTGCATAGGTGAAAAAGAGATTGCCTATACGGCGGCTAATTCGGTTTATCCGTTTTTTGTCAAAATAAAAATTATTATCCTGAATCTCTCTTGAATTC
>CALXAO010000075.1 GCA_944386295.1 uncultured Clostridia bacterium
CAAAACTGACTCCTCATGAAACGCGAAGTCAGTATGTTGCTTAAAATTTATTTTTGGCTGTCCGTACTTTTGGTTTCAGGCCTGTTTCGCGCAGAAGTTCAGTGCTGCGTCGGCCGCAGAGGCCGCGTCCGCGGTATAGCAGTCTGCGCCGATGGTGTCGCAGAAGGCCTGGGTAATGGGAGCTCCGCCGATCATGATTTTGACCTTGTCCCGGATTCCCTTCCGTTCCGCTTCGGCAATGACGTTTTTCATTTCGTTCATGGTGGTGGTCAGCAGCGCGGAAAGGCAGATAATGTCCGCCTGGTTGTTGATGGCTGCCTGCACAAAGGTTTCCGCGTCCACGTCCACACCCAGGTCTACAACCTCCAGGCCTTTGCCTTCCAGCATCAGCTTGACCAGGTTTTTGCCAATGTCGTGGAGGTCGCCCTTGACGGTACCGATGACCGCTTTTCCCTTCGCCTGCACCGACCCGTCCGCCAGATAGGGCTTCAGGAGCCCGATGCCCGCGTTCATGGCACGGGCGGCAATGAGGACCTCTGGCACAAACACCTCATTGACCTTGAATTTTTCGCCGATGACCGACATGCCGGCGATCAGCCCTTTTTCCAGAATATCCTTTGCCGAAACCCCTTCGGCCAGTGCCTGCTCCACCAGTTCTTTGACCTTTTTGGCCCGTCCCTGCTGCACAGAGCTGTCGATTTCATTTAAAATACTCATAAATACGTCAACCTTTCTTCCGATTCTGTTTGATACCCTTATTGTACCCAAAGCCGAGGAAAAAAGATAGAATATTCTTTTTTGTTTTGGAACAATATTTAGATTTTTCCGCCGGCGTCCCGGAATTTCTTCGGAGACATGCCCACTTCCTTTTTGAAGACCTTGGTATAATAGCTCTGGTCCTCAAAGCCGCACAGGCCTGCGATTTCCACCAGCTTGATCCGGTCGTTGCGGAGCAGTGCCTTGCTTTTTTCAATCCGGATCCGGTTGACGCAGGCGGTCAGGGACTGGCCGGTTTCTTTTTTGAACAGGCTGCTTAGGTAGGCCCGGCTCAGGTAAACGTGCCGGGCCACGTCGTCCAGGGAAATTTTGCGGCTGTAGTTTGCTTTGATGTATTCCATGGTCTTGTGAACAATGTCGGAATGCTTAACGTTGGTGTAATCAAAGGCGTCTCCGATAAACCGGTTCATGACCCCGGTGACCCATTCGCTGAGCTCCTCCATCGAAGTTACCTGATTGATTTGGCGGATGTAATCGGTATTGTGCAGCAGGGTATCGGTGCTGTCGGCACCGGCGTCGATGGAAGCCCGGGAGAGAAGCACAATCAATTCGATAATCCGTGTTTTGATTTCCCCCAGATCAAACTGTCCGGAAACGAAAATATAGCCCAGCAGATCGTTGAGCAGGGCTTGTGCCCCCTTTTTGTCCTGGGTGCGGATAGTCGCGCACAGGTCTTCTTCGTAGTGGAGGGGATAAAACCCGGTACGGGAGGTCGCTTCCTGGGCATCGTAAATATTTTTGAGAATTTCCTCCCGGTCGGAGTAAATCAAGCTTTGAATCCGGGCGTTGCGAGGTTTTCCCGCGGCCGCGCAGCAGACGGCGGAAAGAACCTCCGCCAGGCTGTTGACCTGGTCGGCGGAAAACTGGGGCAGTGCAGTCAGCTCCCGGTTCAGGCTGGGCTCGGTCAGGTTTATCAGGCTTTCGTCAGCATCCCCCAGGATTACCGGTCCTGCCACCAGGCCAAAGGAGGGGAAGCTTTCCTCGTAGGGCAGCACCGAGGCGGCAAAGACCAGACCCACTGGGCAATAATAAATGTATTTCCCCCCCCAGCGGGCGGCTTCGTTGAGTCCGTAGGTATGGGTGTGCAGGCGGACGCATTGGGTGTGAGGGCATTTCTGTCCAAACCATTGGCAGGGGGCGGGTTCAATCTGGAAAATTTCTTTGGCCCGCAGATCCACCGCGATCACGCTGACGCCGGAAAGCCGCGCGAAATGAGCAGCATATTTCATGCAGCTGTCCCGTTCCTCGTGTCCCATTCTGTTTCCTCCGTCCTTTCCTGATTAAAATGTGCGCTCAAAACCGCTGGCGGCAAAACTGTTTTTCTTTGCTCATTTTATTCGCGGCTGTTGAACCCCCAGGTCCCTGTATTGACCGCCGCGTATCTCGCTGTTTTTTTGTTGGTAAGCGAGGGCGTCATATTCTGTGGATAAAAAAGAATATCCATGTTTTATAAGCGCCAAGAAAAGTTCTGTCAGATTCGGTCAGCGTGACAGGCTGATTTGGAATATTGATATCTTTTCTCTGTTTCCTGCAATATAAATTCCCTGTCGGTCATGGCTCACGGACACTGTTCATAAATTGCTTCAAGGGCTTGGGATACTTCCAAAAGGCTGCTTGCTCTTCAATTCCTTTCCCGAAAAGCGGAATAATACACGCACAAGCACACTTGTATTTATGCCGTGGAGTTTACAAATCGGTTTCTACGAAATGAATAGATGCGTTATCCCAAAATTTCTGATAAACTCTGCTGGTATTGCCGTCAAGGTTTAATTGATACATACGAAAAGTAACCAGAAAATTTTTAGGCTTTACCCGTTCTTCATAGGAATACTGGTATTTCATACCAATTCGTTTCATCACTTCCCCACTGGGAGGATTGTTAATATCGTGTGTGGCTGTTATATAAGGAATTTTATCTTTTCTCAACTGCTCAACAATAGCTTTCCCTGCTTCTGTTACAATTCCCTTATGCCAGAATTCTTTTCTTACCTAATTCATAGCTGTCATCAGTGCTAACATGGAAATATCCTATTGGGACAGAATCCTCTTTTAAACAAATCGCATACGCATATCCTTGTGGCTGTGCGTATTTTGAAGCATACCTCTCCTCATAAAAAATTTTTGTTTCCTTAATATTTTTCATTGGATACCATGGCAAAAATTTATTCACTTCTTCATCTTTGAGAATAAGGAAAAGGGCACTAATATCTGCTTCTGTAAATTTTCTTAAAATCAACCGTGCCGTTTCTATCATGGGAGTGTTCAAGGATTTCACCTTCCTTACAACCTCAAAGCTGTCACCGTAAATATCATAGCACCGGTACATAATTTTTTTCTATTACTTCCCTCATTGGTAGGGAATCGCGGAGCGAACCTCCGTCGTCAAAGAACAGGCCTCGCCCGCCGTTGACAAGTGGGTCTGCCCTGCTTATATGGCAGCCAAGAACGCAAAAGCAACGAGCGCTTTCGCTCTCGAATCCCTTATATCTGTCCGTTTGGGCACCAAAGCGGAAAAAAATCATTGCTATTTTGAGTGTCTCCATATGCAAAAAAGTCAGCATTGGCAAGTGGGTTCACCGTCTAACACTTTCCGGCAACGAAGGTCCAAATATTATTTTTTATTATAGCACAGTTTGTCACAAAGGTCAAGTGGAAAAAAAAGAGTTCGGACAATAATACAAAAATTATATATTTATTGCAAGAATTTCTGCGGCGGCTGCATTATACTGTAGGTATCAACTTATTTTGGAAAGGGAACATGTATATGAATCTTCGCAATTGGTTTGAAGAGTTGCGCCATGCCCCGGTGAAAAAGGCGCTTCCTATTTTGTCCTTCCCCTCGGCGCAGCTTTTGGGCGTGTCGGTCCGGCAGCTGATTTCCGACAGTGGGATGCAGGCGGAGGGGATGATCCGGATTGCCGCCCGGACCGATGCTCTGGCCGCGGTCAGCCTGATGGATCTTTCGGTGGAGGCCGAGTGTTACGGTTCCCAGATCCGGTTTTCGGAGAACGAGGTGCCTACGGTACGGGGCCGTGTGATTTCCACGCTGGAGGAAGCTCTGGAACTTTCCGAGCCGGAGGTGGGATCTGCCCGGAGCGGTATTTATTTGGACGCGGTTCGGCAGGCGAAGGCCAAGATCAGCGACCGTCCGGTTTTTGCCGGTATGATTGGGCCCTTTTCTCTGGCCGGTCGGCTTATGGACGTGTCGGAGACGATGGTGCATTGCTATGAGGCGCCGGAATTGGTCCATATGCTCATGGAAAAGGTTTCGGATTTTCTGGTTTCCTATGGGGCGGCTTACCGGAAAGCCGGGGCGGACGGCATTCTTATGGCCGAACCCCTCACCGGCATGCTATCGCCTGCGTTGGCCAGAGAATTTTCCGCTCCGTATGTGAAAAAAATCGTGAATCTCCTGCAAAGCGACGATTTCGGAATTATTTACCATAACTGCGGGGACAATACGCTGCAAATGGCGGATTCCATTGCTTCTCTGGGCGCAATGGCTTACCATTTCGGCAATTCCATTTCCATGAAGGAAATGCTGGAGCGTTTTCCGGCGGAATATCCCGTCATGGGAAACCTGGATCCGGCAGGGATTCTGAAAAACGGTACGCCGGAGCAGGTGCGTCAGGCCACCCTGGAGCTGATGGCGGACTGCGGCAGATATGAAAACTTCATTCCCTCGTCAGGGTGCGATATTCCGCCCCAGACGCCGTGGGAGAACATCGACGCGTTTTTGGCCGCGGTCGCCGAGGCGCAGAAATAAGAAAACGCCGCCCGGAAATGAGTGATGTCCTTAGGGGAGAAAACAACCGAATAGGATACAAAACCCAGTTTCCGACCAAATCGTTGGAAACTGGTTTTATTTCATAAATATATAGCAAAAAGCGATGACGAAGTTGTACCTCCGCCATCGCTTTTATAATTACATCTTATTTATTCGTTCTGTATTTTTTTGCAACCGTTGTGACAATCAGACCGCAGCCTCCGGCAGCCATCAAAGCCAGCCACAGGAAAGCATTC
>CALXAO010000076.1 GCA_944386295.1 uncultured Clostridia bacterium
GGAAATCGTCTTATTAACAGAAAATTCCACCGAAAAACACTATGGTTTTTCGGTGGAATTTTCTGTTTTTTTATTCAAAGGATTCAAATCGTTTTGCGCCCCAGGTGCGCAGACAGAGAAGCAGGCCGCCGTTTAGCAGGGAAAGAAGAACTGCAAAAAGCAGGAGGCATCCTATGGCGCCCAGTAAGGGGGAGAGGAATATATACAGAAAAAGAGGAATCAGAACAGCCCCCCACATGAGGAACATGGTCAGCATCACCGCTGCCGATTGTTTGCAGGGACCTGCGGGGTTGATCCAATCAAATTTGGGAAAAAGCAGGTTGAAGATTAGACCCAAAATTCCACAAAGCAGGCAGGCCAGGCAAGGGAGGAATACGGCGAGAAGCGTACCCCACAGACCGCAGCCCAGCGCAATAGCCAGAACAGCGCCTGCCAAGGCGGTGACAGGAATTATCAGCAGACAGTGAAAGCTGAGTTTTGCATCCAGCACCTGCCGTCCGGTCAGCGGCATGGATTTGAGTATCCAAAGGTTTTTCCCTTCCAAGGAAATCGAAGGAGCAGAAATGCAGGACATGCCGGCCAGCAGCCCCAGCACCAGTGCGATTCCTGCTGGGCGAAGAGCGTCCCCGTTGGGGAACAGACCGAAAAATTCCAGAATTTCTTTACGAAAAATTATGCCTGCAACTGCGGCAGCAGCGGTCATGACCGGTCCCAGCCCCATGTTGGTTAGGTAAATGGGACTGGTCAGAAATCGGCGAAGTTCTTTGAAACGAAGGGCTTTTCCAGCGCTTCCGGCCTGCAGTTTCCCTATTTTTTTTACCTTTCTGCGGCTGCCGCGGTGATCTGTTACCGATTTCAGAAAGGTTGCCGCAAGAATCCAGTAGGCCAACCCAAAAATTCCCCCTGCAATCAACAGGCAGACCGGAAGATAGAGAATCTGTCCGGCCGCGGCGATTCCCATGGCATACAGAGGCCAGATCCAGATCCGAAACACGCCGGCAATGACGTCTGCGTTGTTGATCATTGTTTCCATTAATTTTCCTGCCTGAGAATAAATTCCAAAGTAGACGGCAAGAAACAGAATCATAAACAGAAACGAAATAGCGGCTCGATTGTTCAGCCGACTGAGCAGCAAATGCAGCAGCCAGCCAAGGAAACATTCCAGTGCCAGGGCCACCAGAGGAACCGTTAGGCCGCAGAGCAGAAAGCTTACCAGCCCCAAAGCCGTAAACTCGGTATACATTCCATACACCACACCGGCCGGTGCCAACACCAAAACGGAAAACAACAGATTTAATCCAAACAGCACGGCCATGCGGCTGAGGAGAATCAGCCGGGGCGGAATGGGCATGGACAGGAGAAGTTCATTGTCTTTGGCGTCATAGAGTTGGCTTTGGGCTGTAAAAACGCTTCCGAAAATGCTAAGAGCCAAAGCCATGGTATACGCTATGGTAAAGTACAGCCAGTTCAGACCGGCGTCACAATAGGGCGTCAGGGAAAAAAACATCATTCCAAAAAGCACACAAAACGCTCCGCCCGCATACAAAAACAACAACCCTAGAAGCACGGTCATTCCCGTACTTCTTTTTTTGCCTGCCCGCTGGGACATGCTGTGAAACAGTCCCCTCAGCCGGATTTTAAGTAGCGCTTTAATCATGGCTTTCCTCCAGTTCTAAAAAGACTTCTTCCAGAGAGGAATCTCCACGGACCTGATCCATGGGGCCGGATGCCACCAGCTTCCCGTTTTTGATGATGGCAACCTGATGACACAGTTTTTCCGCCACTTCCAAAACATGGGTAGAGAAGAAAATTGCCCCGCCTTCCTCACAGTGTTGTGCCATAACATTTTTCAATTGATGTGAGGCCATAGGATCCAGTCCCACAAAGGGTTCGTCCATGAGAATCAGTTTTGGGGCGTGAAGCAAGGCGGAAATTACTGCAATTTTCTGCTTCATGCCGTGGGAGCAGGCGGAAATAGTGCAGGACAGGTCATCGGTCATGCCCAGCAAGTCACCGTATTTGCGGACGCGGGCTTCCCGGTCGGTCTGGGATACGCCGTAAACGTCAGCGACAAAATTCAGATACTGGAGCCCTGTAAGAAAGTCATACAGGTCCGGATTGTCCGGAATGTATGCGATTTCCCGTTTGCAGATCAGCGGCTCCTCTTTGACGGAATGGCCGTTAACAAAAATTTCACCGCTATCAAACCGTAGGATGCCGCAGCAGGCTTTCAGAGTAGTTGTTTTCCCTGCACCGTTGTGGCCGATAAAACCGCAGATCTGTCCCTGCTGGATGTGTAAGGATAAATGGTCTACGGCGTACTTCTGGCCGTAGGTTTTGGTCAGGTTTTCAATTTTCAGCATGTGTCTGTTCTCCCTTTAAATGGTTAATATACTGTTGAGCTGTTCTTCCGGAAAAGCTGCCGTGATGCATTCCCCAGGCTCTGGCTCCGTTGATAAGACCGTCTTCCGGAAGGGACAGTCTTTGGCGCTTGGCCAGATGGCAGACAATATCAAAATATTCCTGCTGCTGCGGTACGGAGAAATTGATGGCGATTCCAAACCGTTCAGACAGGGACAGTTTTTCCTGTACAGTATCGGAATGGTGAATGTCTTCCTCCATGTCGGCCCGGTCTTTCCAGGTTTCCTTTACCAGATGCCGCCGGTTGGAGGTCGCATAGATCAGGATATTGTCGGGAGAAGGTTCGATGCCCCCTTCGATAACTGCTTTTAAATATTTGTATTCCAGTTCGGTTTCCTCAAAAGACAGGTCGTCTAGATAAAAGACAAAAAAATAATTGCGCTCCCGGAGCATTTGCGCCAGGGTTTGCAGATGGCGAAACTGGTATTTATTAATTTCCACCATGCGCAGGCCCTTGGAAAAATATTCGTTGAGCAGCGCTTTCATGCAGGTGGATTTTCCTGTGCCTGCATCCCCGTACAGCAGAACATTGTTTGCTTTGGTTCCTCGCAGAAACGCTTCGGTGTTGTCTCGCAGCTTCTTCTTCTGCAGTTCGTACCCCCAGAGGTCTGGAAAGCGGACGGGACTGAGTTTTTGGACTGGCTGAAGTTCGGGTCTTCCGCTTATTTCCTCTATCCGAAAGGCTGGTGCGGTGCAGAAGGTTCCCACACCGTAGTCCCGATAATACGCTTGTACCGTGTCCCGAAACTGAGTTACGGTTTTGGTTCGGTCAAGGTCCTCGGCCAGACGGAAGGCCAGCTGCCCTATCGTTTCCCGCAGTGTTCCTGTTCCGGAGCCAAAGCAGCAGTCTTCGGGTAAGCCGTCCGGCAGTTTGCGGAAAAACAGGCGTCGAAAGAGATCCATATCTGTAAGCACGGTTTGATTTAGGGTTTCAGAGCTGCATTCCTGCCGTTCGCAGGCCAGGGAAAAGGTGTTTTCGTCCATTAAAAGCAGCCAGGCTATTGCAGTTTTCCAAAGACTGCCCCGGAAGGTGTAGCGTGCTCCCAAGGCCAGAAGCTGTCCCACGGCCGACGGATAGGCTTCTTCCGACGGACGGCTGCCCGAAAGAATTTCCAGACAGCGGTATTCCGGCCGGGTGCCGTAAAAAAGAAAAGGGAATGACATAGTAAGATTCGAACCTTTCTGTACAATAACTTTATGCTGTGATTCTTTTATGTTTATTATACCACAGCCGGTTCTGTCTGTCAAGAACGGACTAATTCATTTTGCGGAATTATGCAAATATTCCAAGAATCATGCCGCATTATTCTTCTGTTTTAAATAAAACAGAGAAATCTATTTGTGGGACTTGACAATTTCGGAAAAATGTGATATACTTTAACAAAATAAAGTCATGTATGGTTCGGACTTTTGCTACAGGGGATTATTATGGGATTTCTTTTTTCTGCGATCGTCATAATTATTGTCGCTGTCGCCCTACTATTGGTAGTAGCTGGTGATAGCGTCTGTAAGTTATGTCATAGATCGTGAAAGAAGATCCGGTTCTCAGGTTGCTGTTCTGAAAAGTTTCCGGCACCGCTTCGGATGGTATAATTTCTGGCCTATGGTTTAACTTGAACCATAGGTTTTTTTAATGTCTGGTCCAAACAGGTAATAAAACAAGGAAAGTGAGAAGAAGATGAAATTAACCGGTTCGCAAATTTTGATTGAAACACTGATCGAACAGGGGACTGAAGTTGTATTCGGCTATCCCGGTGGCGCTGTGCTGAATATTTACGATGACCTGTATCTGAATGCCCACCGGATCCGTCACGTGATATCCGCCCATGAGCAGGGAGCGGCCCACGCGGCGGACGGATACGCCCGGGCCACCGGAAAAACCGGTGTGGTTCTTGCTACTTCCGGCCCGGGTGCTACCAATTTGGTCACGGGAATTGCTACTGCGCATTTGGATTCGGTGCCCATGGTTGCCATTACCGGCAACGTAGCCTGTTCTTTGCTTGGCCGGGACAGCTTTCAGGAAGTAGATATTGTAGGAATTACGCTTCCTATTACAAAACATAATTATATGGTCAAGGATGTGGCGGATCTTGCCGATACGATTCGCGAGGCCTTTCAGATTGCCCAGTCGGGCCGTCCAGGACCGGTACTGATTGATATTCCGAAGGATGTGCAGATAAATACGGCAGAATTTATTCCTCAAGCGGCCTGCACTCCGGTTTTACCGGCTCCTGTGGAGGAGGCAGACCTGGTTCGGGCAGTGGAGTTGATTCAAAACAGCAAAAGGCCTTACATCTATTGTGGTGGCGGAGTACTCCGTTCCGGTGCCGGTGCCCAGGTCATGGCTCTGGCCGAGAAACTGGACGCTCCCATCGGATTCAGCATGATGGGGTTGTCCGCGGTGCCTTCTGATTTTCCTCTGTCACTGGGGATGACAGGAATGCACGGCAGTTACGTTGCTTCCAAGGCAAAGACCGAGGCTGATCTGATTCTGGCTTTGGGGGTTCGGTTCAGCGACCGGGCTACCGGAGACAAAAGCAAATATGCCGCTGGTGCAAAGGTAATTCATGTGGATATCGACGATGCGGAATTGGACAAAAACATTGCAGCCCATCTGGGACTGCTGGGTGATGTGAAAGAAGTTTTGGATCGATTGCTGGTTTTGATTTCCGAAAAGAAGAAACCGGAGTGGCTGGCCCGGATTGCGGAAATGCAACAGTATGCTGCGGCGCATTCTGGCATGCCTCTTGGGGAACTTTCTCCCTTTGGTGTCATTGACGCTGTCAGCCGCCGAACTGAAAAGGATACGCCGGTAGCCACTGATGTTGGACAGCATCAGATGTGGGTAGCTCAACGGTATCCCTTTGCGTCTCCCCGGACATTGATTTCCAGCGGCGGGTTGGGAACCATGGGGTTTGGTTTGGGCGCTGCGATCGGAGCCTGTATCGCTACAGGCAAACGAACGGTGCTGTTTACCGGCGATGGAAGCTTCGGTATGAATCTGAACGAATTGGCCACTGCCGTGTCACAGAAGCTTCCTGTAGTGATTGTGATTCTCAACAACGGTGTTCTTGGAATGGTCCGCCAGTGGCAGACTGCCTTTTATCAGAAGCATTATTCCCAAACTACACTGGAACGGAAGACCAATTTTGCCGCTTTGGCTGAGGCATTTGGCGCCCGGGGACTGGCGGCTGCTACTCCGGAGGAATTGGAACGCTGCCTGGACGCTGCCTTTTCTGTGAATGGACCGGTGGTGATTGATTGCGCTATTGATAAGGATGAACGGGTGCTTCCCATGATTCCGCCCAACTGCTCTGTGGAGCAAATTATCCTGAATTGAAAGGAAGTGGAAGAATGCAAAAGTTTATTATCGGTTTGTTAGTGTCCAATCAGTTCGGGGTGCTTACCCGAGTCTCCGGTATGTTTTCCCGCCGTGGGTTTAACATCGACAGCCTTACAGTCGGCGAGACGGAAAACCGGGAATATTCCCGGATGACGGTGACTATGACTGGCGACGAATACAACCGGGATCAGATAATTAAACAGTTGCGTAAGCTGCACGATGTCAAGGAAGTCAAGCAAATGGACCCGGAACGCTGCGTATCCCGAGAGCTGATTCTAATCAAAGTTCGGGCGACCTCCGAGAACCGACAGGATATTATGGATGCGGTAAACGTGTTCCGCAATAAAATTATTGATTTTTCTCCTCAGTCGGTCTGCATGGAACTGACCGGTGAGAGCGGAAAGCTGGACGCCTTTATAGAACTGATGAAACCATATGGAATCATTGAAATGTGCCGGACCGGCATGATTTCCATGGATCGGGGCGTTACAAGTCTGCAAGTCCCGGATTAATCTTGTTTCCAAAATCACATTACATATAAAATTTTGTAAGGAGAAATGAAAAATGGCTACAATGTATTACGAAAAAGATTGCGATCTGAATCTTCTGGATGGGAAAACCGTTGCGGTTGTCGGCTACGGAAGTCAGGGGCACGCCCATGCCCAGAATCTGCGGGACAGCGGGGTGAATGTTATTATCGGTCTGTATGCAGGGTCTAAGTCTGCGGCCAAAGCCAAGGCTGACGGGTTTGAGGTCTACAATACGGAAGATGCAGTGCAGAAAGCCGACATGGTCATGATTCTGGTCAACGATGAAAAGCAGGCAGCTCTTTATCAAAAGAACATTGGCCCTTATCTTCGTCCCGGCATGAGTCTTGCTTTTGCCCACGGGTTTAATATTCATTTCAAACAAATCGTTCCCCCTGCTGATGTGAACGTGATTATGATTGCTCCCAAGGGGCCCGGACATACGGTTCGTTCGCAGTATGTGAAGGGACAGGGTGTGCCCTGCCTAGTTGCTGTGGAGCAGGACGCCACCGGTAACGCCCATGATCTGGCTCTGGCCTATGCTCTGGGCATTGGCGGGGCCCGTGCCGGCGTTCTGGATACCACTTTCCGGGAAGAAACCGAAACCGATCTGTTTGGGGAGCAGTGCGTGCTTTGCGGTGGTGTTACCGCTCTTATGGAAGCCGGATTCAACACCCTGGTAGAAGCTGGGTACAAGCCGGAGAATGCTTATTTTGAATGTATTCATGAGATGAAGTTGATTGTGGACCTGATCTTTGAGAAGGGCTTTGCCGGTATGCGGTATTCCATTTCCGATACGGCGGAATACGGCGACTATACCATTGGACACCGTCTGATTACGGAAGAAACCAAGAAAGAGATGAAAAAGGTTCTTACCGAGATTCAGGATGGTACTTTTGCACGTAACTGGATCTTGGAGAATCAGGCCAACCGTCCTTACTTCAATGCAACCCGGAAACTGCAGTCGGAAATTCAATTGGAAAAGGTTGGTGCCGATTTGCGGGGTAAGATGAACTGGGGCAAAACCGACGATATTATCAAAGACAAAATCTGAGTTCCCTTTTACACCGTGTTTTCCGGAGAACGCCGGAAAACACGGTTCGGAAATCTTGGAAAGAGCAGGAGATGTTTTTTGATGCGTTCTGATGTAATGAAAAAAGGTCCCGACCGGGCCCCTCAGCGTTCGCTGCTGAAGGCAAACGGATATACCGACGCACAAATCCGTAAGCCGCTAATCGGAATTGTCAATTCTTTTAATGAAATTGTTCCGGGACATTCCCATTTACAGACCATTGCCCGGGCAGTAAAGGATGGCGTTCTTGCCGCCGGCGGCACACCTGTGGAATTTAATACGATTGGCGTCTGCGACGGGATTGCCATGGGGCACGAAGGTATGAAGTATTCCCTTGTGACCCGGGAGCTGATTGCAGATTCTGTGGAATGTATGGTTAAGGCCCATTGTTTTGATGGGTTGGTATTTATTCCCAACTGTGATAAGATTGTGCCTGGAATGCTGATTGCAGCAGCCCGGCTGAATATTCCTTCTGTTTTCTGTTCCGGTGGGCCTATGCTATCCCTTCCCGGTGCCGATGGGAAGGGTATGGACTTGAACTCGGTGTTCGAGGCTGTGGGCGGTTTTATGCAGGGAACGGTTTCTCAGGAACATCTAGATTATGTAGAAGAATACGCTTGCCCCGGCTGCGGTTCCTGCTCCGGGATGTTTACGGCCAATTCCATGAACTGCCTTTGTGAGGTACTGGGTATGGCTCTGTCCGGGAATGGTACAATTCCTGCAGTTTACGGTGCCCGTCTCCGGCTGGCGAAGGCGGCTGGAGCTCGAGCTGTAGATTTGGTGCGGGAGAACCTGTGTCCCCTAGATATTATGACGAAAAAAGCCTTTACCAATGCGTTGACTGTGGATATGGCTCTGGGATGCTCTTCCAATTCTTTGCTGCATTTGACAGCAATTGCTCATGAGGCAGGTGTCCCTTTTGATATGCATTATGTCAATACTATTTCCGAAAAGACGCCGAATTTGTGTCATTTGGCTCCGGCCGGTTTCCATCATATGCAGGATCTGGAAGCCGCCGGCGGTGTATGGGCCGTTATGAATGAGGTTGCAAAGCTGGGTCTTTTAGAGCTTTCTCTTCCAACGGTAACCGGACGTACGGTTGGTGAAAATATTGCCGGTCGGGAAATTCGAAATTCGGAAGTGATCCGGTCTGTGGAACACCCGTATTCCGCCACCGGCGGCCTGGCCGTTCTATTTGGCTCTCTGGCACCGGATGGAGCTGCGGTCAAACGCAGCGCTGTTGCACCGGAAATGCAGGTGCACGAGGGGCCAGCCCGGGTGTTTGAATCAGAAGAGGAAGCCATTGCAGCTATTTATGCTTCTAAGATTGTGCCGGGCGATGTAGTTGTTATCCGTAACGAAGGTCCCGCCGGAGGTCCCGGTATGCGGGAGATGCTGTCTCCCACCTCCGCCATTTGCGGCATGGGGCTGGATAAATCGGTGGCACTGGTTACCGATGGCCGGTTTTCTGGGGCGACCCGGGGAGCGTCCATTGGACACGTTTCCCCCGAGGCAGTGTCGGGCGGTCCCATCGCCTATGTGAAGGAAGGCGACCGGATTTCCATTAATATTCCGGAATACAAGCTGGATTTGTTGGTTTCCGAGGAAGAAATGCAACGGCGTCGGGAGGAAATGACGCCGAAAATCAAAACCAACTTGACCGGTTATCTGAAGCGGTATGCCCGAACGGTTGCTTCGGCCGATCGGGGCGCGATTATTGAATAAACGAAAGGGGACAACGATGGGAAGAATTAAAATTTTTGATACCACTCTGCGGGATGGGGAGCAGTCTCCTGGCTGTTCTATGAATCTTACGGAAAAGATTGAGGTGGCAAAACAGCTGGAACGGCTGAAGGTGGACGTGATTGAAGCCGGTTTTGCTATTTCCTCTCCTGGGGATTTTGAATCGGTTAAATCCATTGCGAAAACCGTTCGGGATTGTACGGTTGCGTCCCTTGCCCGCTGTACAAAGGGTGATATTGATGCTGCCTGGAATGCCATACAGGGGGCGGAGGATCCCCGAATTCATGTGTTTTTGGCGACATCCCCTGTTCATATGGAATATAAATTGCGAATGACCCCGGAACAGGTCTTGATGCGAGCGGAAGAAATGGTGCGATATGCCAAAGGGTATTGTTCCAATGTGGAGTTTTCCTGCGAGGATGCTATGCGTTCCGATCCAGAATTTTTAAAGGTTGTAGTGGATCGGGTGATCCGGGCGGGCGCTATGGTAATTAATCTTCCTGATACTGTAGGATATACAACTCCCGATGAAATGCGGGAAATGATTGAATATATGATCCGCAATGTGCCCGATTCGGATAAGGTAGAATTTTCGGTTCATTGTCACAATGACCTCGGTATGGCGGTAGCCAATTCCCTGGCGGGCGTTCGGGGCGGTGCTCTTCAGATAGAGTGTGCCGTCAATGGCATCGGTGAGCGGGCAGGGAACACCTCTCTGGAAGAGGTTGTTATGGCTTTGCATACCCGGCCGAATCTGTATGGAGAACAGCCCCGTATTGATACCAGACAAATTTATCGCACGTCTAAGCTGGTGTACAATATTATCGGTCAGACGGCGGCGAACAATAAGCCCATTGTGGGGGCCAACGCTTTTGCCCACGAAGCGGGGATTCACCAGCATGGGGTGTTGGCCAACAAACTGACCTATGAGATCCTTACGCCGGAAAGTGTGGGAATCAGCACTAATCAGATTGTCCTGGGCAAGCATTCCGGAAAGCATGCCTTTGAAACCCGGCTGAAGGAATTGGGATACGAGCTGACCGATGAGCAGATTCTGATGGCTTTTGCTCGGTTTAAGGATCTGTGTGACAAGAAAAAGACGGTTACCGACGGAGATATTGAGGCCTTGATTATCGATGCCGGTGTTCCGAAGGGAACTGAGAATTATAAATTTGTTTCCTTTGCTGTTTCTACTAAGGGCAGGTCCGGTGTGGAAGGCACAATTTGTCTGCGGCATGAAAACACCTATTTGGAACAGACCTATTGCGGGGACGGATCTATTGATTCGATTTACGCTGCTATTGATCGGATTATCTGTCCTCCGGAACATACGCTGGATAAATTTATTATTAGTGCTGTTTCAGAAGGAAAAGAAACTTTGGGCGAAGTTTCCCTGAAGCTGCGCTGCGGCGAGCGGACCTACAACGGGCATGGTCTATCTACCGACATTATGGAAGCTTCCATCATCGCATATTTGGGTGCGTTGAATCAATTTATGGAATGAGCGAGTTTTTCCGATGAAAAGAAGTATTGAAATTTTTGATTCTACCCTGCGGGACGGCTCCCAGGGTGAAGGGATTTCTTTTTCCGTACAGGATAAGCTGAATATTGTTCGAACACTGGATGATTTTGGAGTTCGATATATTGAGGCTGGAAATCCGGGATCCAACCCTAAGGATTTAAGTTTTTTTCGGGAGCTGAAACAGCTTTCTCTGAAAAATGCTACCGTCTGTGCTTTCGGTTCTACCGCCCGCAGTAATGTTCCGGTGGGAGAAGATGCGAATATTCGGAGCCTGCTGGAAGCGGGTACGCCTGCGGTGGCAATTTTTGGAAAATCCTGGGATTTGCATGTAACTGAAATTTTGCGGATTCCGCTGGACGAAAATCTACGGATTATCCGCCAGACGGTGGCTTATCTGAAACAGCAGGGAAAAGAGGTTATCTTTGACGCAGAGCATTTTTTTGACGGTTTCTCTGCGAATCGGGACTATGCTTTGTCTGCACTTCAGGCAGCGGCTGAGGGTGGCGCGGATGTTCTCTGTCTGTGCGACACCAATGGGGGAACCCTGCCCGACGGCATCAGCACAGTGGTCAAAACTGTTACGGAACACTTTCCGGAACTTCGGGTAGGAATTCACTGTCATGACGATATTGGCTGCGCTGTGGCCGGATCTATGGCTGCGGTTGCGGCCGGTGCTGTGCAGGTGCAGGGCACTTTTGTCGGATTTGGGGAACGCTGCGGCAATGCCGACCTGAGTACGATTCTTGCGAACTTGACTTTTAAATGTGGGATGGATTGCGGGGCTGACTTATCCCGCCTGAAAGCTACGGCCCGCCGGATTGCGGAAATTTCCAATGTCCGTGTGCGAAGCAATCACCCCTATATCGGCAAGAGTGCTTTTGCACATAAAGGTGGTATGCATATTGACGGGGTTCAGAAACTGTCTTCTTCCTTTGAGCATATCGACCCAGCATCCGTTGGCAATGAGCGAAAATTTCTGCTCAGTGAAGTTTCAGGAAAAAGCACCGTGCTTCCTCGGCTTCAAAAATTTTTCCCAGAATTGACCAAGCAATCACCACAAGTGGCTGCGATTACTGAGGAGTTGAAGGAACGGGAATGCGCCGGTTACCAGTATGAAGGCGCTGATGCCAGCTTTGAGCTTTTGGTTCGGAAAAGTCTAGGGTTGCTAACGCCGCATTTTCGAGTAATAATGTATAAGGCTTTGGATGATTTTCCTGCTCCGGACGGAGAGCAGCAGTCCAACGCGATGGTTAAGATTGAGGTAGACGGACAGACCGAATTGACCTGCGGCAGCGGAAACGGACCGGTCAACGCTTTGGATAATGCCCTTCGGCAAGCTATTCGAGTTTTTTATCCCAGGATTGATACGATGCATCTGTTGGATTACAAGGTGAGAGTCATCGATACCGGAAGTGCTACCGACGCTAAGGTTCGGGTTCTGATTGAGTCGGCCGACGGCGATTCGGTGTTTACTACCATCGGCGTGTCTACCGATATTATTGAAGCAAGTTTTACCGCACTGGCGGATTCTTTTGAATATATTTTATCAAAAAAGGAGAACTGAAGACAATGGGAATGACCATGACGCAAAAGATCCTGGCTGCACATGCTGGGCAGGACTCTGTTTCCGTCGGACAGCTGATTTTGGCCGATGTAGACATGGTTCTGGGCAACGACATTACTTCCCCTGTGGCAATTCGGGAATATCGTCGGCTAAATCTGGATCGGGTATTTGACAAGAAAAAAGTGGCTATGGTAATGGATCACTTTGCGCCCAATAAGGATATCAAAGCCGCGGAACAGTGCAAAATGTGCCGTTGCTTTGCTGGGGAGATGGATCTTGCGAATTATTATGATGTCGGCGAAATGGGTGTGGAACATGCTTTGCTGCCCGAACAGGGGTTGGTGACTTCTGGAGATGTTGTGATTGGAGCTGATTCGCATACCTGTACATATGGAGCGCTGGGTGCCTTTTCTACCGGAGTCGGTTCTACGGATATGGCCTGCGGTATGGCTACCGGCAAAGCCTGGTTCAAGGTTCCGGCTGCTCTGCGGTTCAATTTGACCGGAAAACTGAACAAATATGTGTCGGGCAAAGATGTGATCCTGCATATTATCGGCATGATTGGGGTGGATGGAGCGCTGTACCGATCCATGGAATTCGGAGGAGATGGGTTGGCGAGCCTGTCGGTTAGCGACCGTCTCTGTATGGCGAATATGGCCATTGAGGCCGGCGGTAAAAACGGGATCTTTGAAGTGGATGAAAAAACGTTGGCTTTTCTGAAAGAAGTCGAAGCCAAGGAGCCAAAGATTTATGCGGCCGATGTCGATGCGGAATACGAAAAGGTTTATGACATCTGTTTGAATGATATCAAACCCACCGTGGCTTTTCCACACCTTCCGGAAAATACTCATACAGTGGATTCCATTGATGAAGTGAAGATCGACCAGGTGGTGATAGGCTCCTGTACCAACGGCCGGCTGGAGGACCTGGTGATCGCAGCTGAAATTCTGAAGGGCAAAAAGGTGAAAAAGGGCGTTCGGACGATTGTGATTCCGGCTACCCAGAAAATTTATCTGCAAGCGATGGAACTGGGCTTGCTGAAAACCTTTATTGATGCTGGCGCTGTGGTTTCTACCCCCACTTGTGGCCCCTGTTTAGGCGGCCATATGGGAATCCTGGCCGAAGGGGAGCGGGCGGTGGCGACCACAAACCGTAACTTTGTAGGCCGGATGGGACATCCAAAATCGGAAGTATATTTGGCAAGCCCGGCGGTGGCTGCGGCTTCTGCCATTACCGGAAAAATCTCTTTGCCTGAGGAGGTCATGTGATCATGAAATTTGAAGGAACTGTGATTAAATACGGCGATAATGTGGATACCGATGTGATTATTCCTGCCCGGTATCTGAATACTATCAATAAAAAGGAATTGGCCTCCCATTGTATGGAGGACCTGGACGCGACTTTTGTATCCCGTGTTAAGGAAGGAGATATCATGGTTGCCGGATGGAACTTCGGCTGTGGCTCTTCCCGGGAACACGCCCCCATTGCTATTAAAGAAAGCGGGATTGCGCTGGTAATTGCAAAGTCGTTTGCTCGGATTTTTTATCGGAACTCTATTAATATTGGGCTTCCGATTATCGAATGTCCTCAAGCAGCCGATGCTATTGCTGAAGGAGCAAAGCTTTCGGTGGATATGGACCAGGGTGTAATCCGGAATCTGACTACCGGAGAGAAATATACCACGGAACCGTTTCCTGCGTTTATTCAGTCGATTATTGCCGCCGGAGGCCTGATTGAGGCTATCAAAAGCGGAACCATTCAATAAGGGGAAATTAAACGATGAATTATAGAATTGCTTTGCTGCGGGGCGACGGAATCGGCCCGGAGATTGTTGATAGTGCCTGCCAGGTCTTAGATAAGGTAGGACAGAAATATGGGCACACGTTTTCCTATACTCCTTATCTGATGGGGGGCTGTGCCATTGATGCTACTGGAGAACCTCTGCCCCAGGAAACCGTTGACGGCTGTTTGGCTTCCGATTCTGTTTTGCTGGGGGCGGTAGGAGGCCCGAAATGGGATACACTGCCTGGTCATCTTCGTCCGGAAAAAGGTTTGCTAGGAATTCGTGCCGCTTTGGGATTGTATACCAATATTCGTCCGGCCCGTTTGTATCCTTCTTTGGCAGCAGAATCGCCATTGCGGGCGGATATTTCCGCCAAAGGGGTGGATCTTGTAATGTTCCGGGAACTGATCGGCGGTATCTATTTTGGAGAACGGGGAAGAACTGACGACGGGAAAACTGCCTACGATACTGAAAAATACAGCGCGTTTGAAATTGAGCGGATTGCGCATGCCGCTTTCCGTTCGGCTCGGCTTCGCCGGAAAAAGGTCACTTCCATTGACAAGGCCAATGTTTTGGAATCTTCCCGTCTGTGGAGGGAAACTGTACATAAAGTTGCCCAGGATTATCCGGATGTTGTTTGTGAGGATATGTTAGTAGACAACGCCGCTATGCAGTTGGTGAAAAATCCGGCGCAGTTTGACGTAATTGTTACTTCTAATATTTTTGGGGATATTCTTTCAGACGAAGCTTCTCAGGTTACCGGATCTATTGGACTTTTGCCTTCGGCTTCTATCGGCGATTCTACCCGGGGGCTATTTGAGCCGATTCACGGTTCTGCGCCTGATATTGCGGGGACGGGGAAAGCAAATCCCATTGCTACCATTCTTTCCGCTGCGATGATGCTGCGGTATTCCTTCTCCTTGGAAGAGGAGGCCAGGTGTATTGAGCAGGCGGTAGACGGGGTACTGGAAGCCGGATATCGGACTGGAGATATTTTGGGAGCATCTAAGGCAATCCCGTTGAACTGTACCGAAATGACTGAAAAAATTCTGGAACGTATTTAAGAAGAAGGTGCTTTTGTATGCTTGATATTAAATTGGAGCGGGCAGCGGCTCTTAAGACAAAGCCGGCTGTCGGCCAGCCGCTGGGATTTGGACACCTTTTTACCGACCACATGTTTGTAATGAATTATACCGAGGGAAAGGGGTGGCACGATCCTAGGATTGTTCCTTTTTCCAATCTTTCCTTGTCTCCCGCTGCCATGGTATTTCATTACGGACAGGAGATGTTTGAAGGGCTGAAAGCCTATCGGAGCGCTGACGGGCATACTTATTTATTTCGCCGAGACATGAATGCCAAGCGGGCGATTCAGTCCAATGACCGTCTCTGTATTCCCCGGATTCCTCCGGAAGATTTTGTTCAGGCGGTCCGGACGTTGGTGGCAGTGGAACGGGACTGGGTTCCTTCGGATCCAGGGACGTCTCTGTACATTCGTCCTTTTGTAATTGCGACTGACGATTTTCTGGGTGTAGCGCCCTCCAAAACCTATTTGTTCCTGATTATTCTTTCTCCCAGCGGTGCATATTACGAAAGCGGTCTTGCACCGGTAGGCATCTGGATTGAGGACGATTATGTCCGTGCTGTGCGAGGCGGCATGGGCTTTGCTAAAACCGGTGGAAATTACGCTGCGTCTTTGGCAGCGCAGGTAAAGGCTCACGATAGCGGATTTTCACAGGTACTGTGGTTGGATGGTGTGGAACGGAAATACATTGAAGAAGTTGGCGCGATGAATATTTTCTTCAAAATTGATGGGAAAATTGTTACGCCTATGCTTAACGGGAGCATTTTGCCCGGTGTAACCCGTGATTCGGTTTTGCATCTTTGCCGTCATTGGGGGCTTCCGGTGGAAGAACGTCGGATTGCGGTGGATGAACTGATTTCCGCTCAGGAAAGCGGGTCTTTGGAAGAGGTGTTCGGAACCGGAACCGCCGCGGTGATTTCTCCGGTAGGAAAGCTGCGCTGGAAGGACCGGGTTATGATGATTGGCGATGGAACCATTGGTCCGGTGAGTCAAAAAATTTATGACACCATTACCGGTATTCAATGGGGAACCCTCGAAGATCCTTTTGGTTGGCGCGTTACGGTAGATTGAAAGAAAGGAGAGGGCATTTCTTACGAAATGCCCTCTCCTTTCTTTCAGGAAAACAGATTTTTAAAAAAACGAAAAATCCAGCAATCGTATTTGACTGGAACCTCTTCCGGTACAGGGGTATCTGTAAGGGAAAATTCTTCCGGAATCCGATCCTTATCCACCGTTACTTCCCCTTCCGATACGCCGCTTAAGCATAGGGCGGGGAAGACGACGCACCACCAGTTGTTTCCTTCTCCGCTACCGATATTAACTACCAGCGCATCATAATTTCCTTCCGGTAGGAAAAATCCGTCGTATTCTCGGTATTCAAAATATTCTTGTTTGATTTGTACCGACACTGGATGATCATACCCTTCTTCCTGCACGGTGTGTTCTGCCGTAGTCTGGAGTTGTTCCAAATTTTCCTGTAAAATCCGTTCTGCTTCCTGTTTGGTTTCGGTTCCTCGCAGCATCCGAGTGGTTTCCCGCAGCACAGAATCCCGGACTTTTAGTTTTAGCGTCTGTTCTTCTTCGCTGTTGTCCTGCGCACGGATGTGCAGTCGGAGAATTCCGCTGATATCGTAAGTATTTCCGGTTTCATCTGCAGCCACAGGAAGAAAAAAGCTGCCGATAAACAATATAATTAAAATGGGAATAATTTTTTTCAATGTCACCAGATCCTTTCTGATGACATTATTTCCTTTTTCTGGGGAAATTATACTTTTGTTTTCCGATTTGCAAAGCTTTTGCACTACAAATTAGAAAATACAGATCGGTGTTACCATACTTAAAAACCGCCTTGTTTTACGCATTAGTTGTTCAATAAACCTTGCAATTAGATTACGGGTATAATGTTTTTCTTCAAAAATGCCCTTTAACTGCGTAACAAGTTAAAGGGGAATGTTATCCCGTTCCTTTATAAAAAGTTCTGTTTAGAAAAACAGAATTCATCATACGCCTAAAAGATAAATTCCATTGTATTTTTCCGCAGCTGTCAACCAATCAAGTAAACTTGGAAAGCCTTGGGTTTCTCTCTTTTTAACATCTCTACAATGAGCATTGTTTGTTCCAATAAGCGGCTACCCGTTTGGTAATGCTTTGTGTGCTGTGCGCATTCACCGGCTGTATAGTCGGAGCAATGGTGCGTACCCTCTTTTGCAATACCGGTCAAGCACAATGGTTTTGAATGGGAATACCACGGAAACAGCCTGTCCGTCCCGCTTTATCTTTAAAGGCGCCCGTCCGTCACCCGTAAATCCTATTTTATTGGGATCAGCCTCGGCAAAGGTTTCGTATAATATGCGGCATTTCAAATAATTCTGCACGAAGCCATCGATATCCACGCTTTGCGGGATCGGTTCCCCTTGACCGAGGTATTGACGAAGCATCGCTTCGCACAGTTCTTCGATTTCTGCCTGTGAAATAAAGTTGATCAATCAGTTTCCCTCCTTTTTGCTATGTAAGCTGCTTGATCACCTGCTGCGCCACGCCCTGGACATAGCAGCGGTCGGTATAGATATCCTCCATGGTGCTGTTTTCCGGGTGGAGCCGGACGCATCCCTTTTCGTGGTCTATGTAAAAGCGCTTGAGGGTGGTTTCGTTATCCACCAGTGCGACGATAATGTCACCCTCGTCAGCGGTGTTCTGCTTTTTTATCACTACAAGGTCGCCCGGCTCAATACCGG
>CALXAO010000077.1 GCA_944386295.1 uncultured Clostridia bacterium
GAAGTCGCCGGCGCCGATGTTGGATTTCTCCGTTCGGGCTTCGCCCTCTCTCCGCAATCCAACATCATTCTACGCTAATCGTTACTTTTCTGTGAATTATTGCAGGTTGCTATTGCAATTTGCGAATATTTTTCCATATAAAAAAAACTGATTGTATATTTATTTACAATCAGCCTGTCTGTCGAATAACCCTGAATTTCAATCGAGATTCACGATTTGTGCACGGTTTTCTCTTTGCTTTACTATTATTTTTATTACCGCATATATGCAAAAAAGCCCAGTATAAACTGGGCTTTTTCGGCAGCCTGACTAATTATTTATTTACAATCAGCTTTTTTATTATTTGATGTCCGAAAAAAGCAAAGACAAGTCTTCCCACTCTTTATAATACGCATTAATTTCGCTTTGTAATTGGTCAATCGCTTCTGTTTTTTTCAAAAGTAAATTATAATCTCCAGAAATTTTCGGGTCTTGTAATTCTTCCGTTGTTTTTCGGAGTAATTTTTCCCTATCCGAAATTAAAGCCTCCAATTTAATAAAACGGTTTTTTTGCTTCCGAAGTACTGATTCTTCGGCCTTTTTCCTTTGATATTCATTTTCTTTTTTTGGCACCGTAACCTGCACCGGAGATGTTGCAACAGCTTGAGAATGCGCTTTTGCATAGTCGTCAAAATTGCCCGGATAAACCCGAATACCCTCGGCTGAAAGTTCAGCAATATGATCCGCAAGACGGTTTATAAAATAACGGTCATGGGAAACAGCAAGCAGAGTTCCATTATACTGAAGAAGTGCCTCTTCCAACGCTTCCTTGGAAGGAATATCCAGATGATTGGTCGGTTCATCGAGTAAAAACAGATTAGCACCGGATAACATCAGCTTTGTCAGCGCAACCCGCGCCCGTTCGCCTCCGCTCAATACACCGATTTTCTTGAAAACAGCGTCTCCTTTAAATAAAAATGCAGCAAGTGCACAGCGAATCTCCGTATTGGTCATGTGTGGATAAGTATCTGAAATTTCCTGAAAAACCGTTTTAGAGTCGTTATCCATTCGGATTGCCTGATCGTAATATCCAATCTGAATTCCGGCACCAAGATAAATACTTCCTGCATCGGGGAAAAGTTCTCCAAGAAGCATCCGGAACAAGGTTGTTTTTCCACATCCATTCGGACCAATCAAAAAAAAATGTTCCTTTTTTTGAATTAACAAATCAATTCCAGAAAACAATTGTTTTTTTTCAAACCCTTTTGCAACTTGTTTTAACGAAATCACATCATTCCCGGAAAAGGGAGCTGTAGAAAATGAAAAACGGATTTCTTCCGGGTCCTGTTCGGGACTTTCCAACCCCTCAGCAATTCGTTCAATTTGTTTTTGCTTACTTCGGATGGTAATATAGTTGCGCTCCTGCCCAAACTGTTTTTGCTGTGCAATAATACCTTCAATCCGATGAATTTCCTTTTGTTTAAGTTCGTATTCTTTTTTTTTCTGTTTCCGACGAAACTGTTTTTGTTCTTTAAAGGAAGTATAGTTTCCATCATACAGGAACAACTTCTGATTTTCCAATTCAAACATCCGATTACAGACCTTATCCAGAAAAAAACGGTCATGGGAAATCAGTACTACCGTTCCTCGGTAATCTGTAAGAAAATCTTCAAGCCAACCGATTGCCTGCAAATCCAAGTGATTGGTCGGTTCATCTAGCAAAAGCAGTTCCGCACCCGAAAGCAGAATTTTAGCAAGTAGAACACGCGTGCGCTGGCCACCGCTAAGCAAACTAACAGGAAGCTGCAATTCCTCCTCAACAAACCCAAGTCCTAAAAGAGCAGACCGGGTTCTGGAACGAAATGTCAGCCCCCCTTTCCGCTCAAACTGTTCATACAGTGTCTGCTGCCTACAGAGCAACGCATCGTCCGCACGCTTCTCCAGCTCTCGGTTGATTTCTTCCAAATGGAGTTCTAATTGTATAAGCGGTTGGAACAAAGACAGGACCTCGTCATATGCTGTTCGGTCGGAATCTAGGGAAACATACTGTTCCATGTAAGCAATCTTCAAATCTTTTTCCATCCAAAACGTTCCGGCATCCGCTTCTTCCTGACCGGTTAGGATCCGAAACAGAGTGGTCTTCCCTGCCCCATTAATACCGATTAATCCGACTTTATCTCCCTGATTAATTTTAAATCCAACCTTGTCAAATAGTAGCTGATCTGCAAAGCTCTTTTTCAGGCCATCAGCCTGGCATATAGTCATGAAAAACTTCTCCCTAATTATAACACAACAATCGTGAACTGTAGAAACAACGCTCTCCGGATTATTTATTCCAGAATCGTTCCGTCTTCATTGAATACAGGCAAATATTCCAGATATCGGATATCCTCCCGATCTCTTGCATCCCCTTCTGCTAAAATCGCCATTTTCCCAGCAATTTTCCCACCGCCATGCCGGACAATGGTTTCTAAGGCCGAAAGGCTTTCTCCTGTGCTGATAACGTCATCAATAATCAGCACCCGCTTGCCTCTCATATACTCCAGATCCCCAGCATCAATATATAACGTCTGCTTTTTCTCGGTAGTAATAGATTTGACATCAATTCCCTCAGCGTCTTTCATATACAGCTTCGGTGCTTTTCTTGCCAAAAGATATTTATTCTGTCCACACTGTTTCGCCATTTCATGAATCAACGGAATGCCCTTTGATTCAGCAGTAATCATAACATCAAATGGAGGCGCCTTTTTCAACAGCGCTTCCGCCGACCGAACCGTCAGTTCCACATCCCCGAAAATAACAAAAGCTGCAATATAAAGCTGGTCATTAACTCGGCAAATCGGCAATCTCCGCTTCACGCCTGCCACAGTAATATCATAAAATCGATCCAAAATAGATTCCTCCCTGGAAGTTTCTTTTTTATTTTAGCATATCTTGTCTAAAAAATCAAGTAGTTCAACGAAAATTTGAGTTTTATTTTTAAACAAACTGTGAAAATCCAGATTTTTAACAGATAGTTCCTTGAAAAAAACATGATTTTGTTATATAATGATTTTGTTGTAATGAAACCAATCTTGAAAGGAGTTTTACGATAATGGAACACGTATGTTCTCAAGAAGTAGAAAGGATGTGTGTTGTTGCCAAAGGACCGCATCACGGTCCTGCTCCCATTCCGGAAGAAGGCAAATGGGTTAAAGCATATGACATCAAAGACATTTCTGGTCTATCTCACGGGGTGGGCTGGTGCGCACCTCAGCAGGGAGCCTGCAAACTAACTCTGAATGTAAAAAATGGCGTCATCGAAGAAGCTTTGGTTGAAACACTTGGCTGCTCCGGAATGACCCATTCCGCCGCGATGGCTGCGGAAATTCTTCAGGGAAAAACCATTCTGGAAGCATTGAACACCGATCTGGTCTGCGATGCAATTAACGTTGCCATGCGCGAAATTTTCAAGCAACTTGTTTACGGACGGTCTCAAACCGCCTTTTCAGAAGGTGGGCTGCCCGTTGGTGCATCCCTGGAAGACCTTGGAAAGGGACTTCGTTCGCAGGTCGGTACGATGTTCGGTACAAAAGCGAAAGGCGTCCGCTATTTGGAAATGGCTGAGGGCTATATTTTGAATGTGGGGCTGGACGCTAACGGCGAAATTATTGGTTACCGTTTTGTGCATCTGGGGAAAATGATGGATCAGATTAAGAAAGGCGTAGATCCGAAGGAAGCATATGAAAAGAATATCGGAACTTACGGCAGATATGCGGACGCTGTTAAATACATTGATCCCAGACACGAATAAGAAAGGAGGAACAAAATCATGGCTTTATTTGAAGGATATGAAAGAAGAATTGAAAAAATCCAGCCGATTCTGAAAGAATACGGCTTTGACTCCATTGAAAAAGCACGGGATCTTTGTCTCTCCAAGGGCATTGATGTAGACAAGATCGTCAAGGGCGTACAACCTATTGCCTTTGAAAATGCAGTTTGGGCCTATACTCTGGGATGTGCTATCGCAATTAAAAAAGACTGCCGTGACGCAGCTTCCGCATCCGAAGCCATTGGTTTGGGTCTGCAGGCATTCTGCATTCCCGGATCGGTTGCAGAAACCCGTAAAGTCGGGCTGGGACACGGAAATTTGGCCGCCATGTTGCTGCGAGAAGAAACTTCCTGTTTTTGTTTCCTGGCCGGTCACGAAAGTTTTGCGGCGGCAGAGGGTGCAATCGGAATTGCCCGTACAGCAAACAAAGTACGGAAAGAGCCCTTGCGTGTCATTTTGAACGGTCTGGGGAAAGACGCTGCTTATATTATTTCCCGAATCAATGGCTTTACCTACGTAGAAACCGATTACAACTTTGCAACCGGAGAATTGACGGTTGTCCGCGAAGTTGCGTTTTCTGACGGAGACAAAGCAAAGGTTCGCGTTTATGGCGCCAATGATGTGTTGGAAGGGGTTGCCATTATGATTAAAGAGGGCGTTGATGTTTCCATTACCGGCAACTCTACTAACCCCACCAGATTCCAGCATTTAGTCGCAGGAACCTACAAGAAATGGTCCTACGAAAACAATAAAAAGTATTTCTCTGTCGCATCCGGCGGAGGAACTGGACGCACCCTGCATCCGGATAACATGGCGGCCGGCCCCGCTTCCTACGGCTTGACCGACTCTATGGGAAGAATGCATGGAGACGCCCAATTTGCCGGGTCATCCTCTGTCCCCGCGCATGTCGAAATGATGGGGCTCATCGGTATGGGCAACAATCCCATGGTCGGCGCGACGGTAGCTTGTGCTGTAGCAGTAGAAGAGGCCAGTAAATAAGCTGCAAAGCAGGATTTTAAAGAAACATGGACTTTGGGCATTACCAAAAGTCCATGTTTCTTGTCATTTCAGCCGCTTTAACGGTCAATCTCCAGATAACAAACATATTATCTGCCTATATGCTTTAATGCTCTCATAATAAGTGTTCTACCCGTCCCCGCTTCGCTTTCTCCCGTTTTAAGAATCCCACCGTATCTTCGTCCCAATATTTAATTGTACTTTAATTATCTGTAATAGCTAACTTCTATAAGAATACAATTTTTAGACTCCGAATCAAAACCCCAATTTGCGGTATATAATGTGCCGTCTTCAGAAATAAAATCACAGGTCAAAAAACCGGATGTGGTCGATTGAAAAGGCAGTCCTACTTTTTCAATAACTTCAATTAATGTCATTCCAAATTTCAAAGACTCAAATGCTTCATGGGTTGGAATTATATGATCCATGATTTTTATTTCTTGTACAGTACGCCCATCGGCCATCACAATAACAACATCCCGGCCTTCACGGTCACAGAAAAATATATAATCGGTAAAACAAAATATTTGCTGATCTTTTAATATATTTTTTACATCGTCAAGGCTCATGCCGGCTTTTAATTCAGAAGCATTCGTATTTATGGGCTTTAGCAAACATGCCAAATTTATTTCCGGTTGCTCTCCGTCAATAACATGTAACGCAACTTTTTTGTTTCCAGAAGTATCCGTTATCGTTCCAGAAGTATCAGAAGGGTCCGGAATATCCGGCGCACAGGAAACCATAAACAACAATACGGTACTTACAAAAAGAAATAATAGGACTCTTTTTTTCATTTAAGACGCACCACTTTCCTTTATAGTGTAGATTAGTCAATACATACCCAGCCGCTTGCCCTGTATGCTGAGCGTTATATTATTTTTTATGTCAATTTTTGAAAAGACATTTGTTCAAGCCAACGTTTTGAAGGAATCTCAGACTTTGAGGAAATGGAACTAAATCTATAGAATACTCCAAAATCCCCATAATCAGCAAATACATACATAAGAGACGGCGCCTTTTCCGATGTAGTTAAATTGCTGTCCTCATTCTGCTGAAAGCTGTAGGACTCAAAAATATAGAGCGTTACATTCTTGTCTTTTTTGATATTGTAAAAAATTTTTCTGCTTGTTACTGCATTATCAGCTCCCCTCGGTTCTTCAAAATGATATGTAATAATAGTTGCAGGACAATTATTATGGGTACCATTTTCTTCTTCATAGTCCAGGATATCATCCGGATGCTTTTCTCTGTTTTGCTCGTAGAGATATTTAAAATCGTTTGCGTAATCATCATTTGTAGAAACTTTTATGTTGACAGAAAAATCTTCGGTTCGAGCAGATATAGCGTAATATTTCCCGCCCCATACAACCATTGTAATTTCTGTATTCTTCGATGGAAACATCGGAATATATAGGTAAGGATTTATAATTTTGATTCCGTTTTCATCTTTTTCAAAATTTTGTACTATATGTTTTTTTGTCCATCGGTAAAATTGTTAGAAAGCAACGTATTTTGCAGTTCCTGAAGCGACGGAAAGGACAATTCAAACATAACACTTGTAACTTTCAAAGGACCTATTTGTAAGAAATCCAATAACAGATAGTAATTTTCCCCTATTTTTTTAATATGTTCCGGCAGAGGTTCCGTCCTCGTTTCACTCGGTTGGCAACCAGAGAGGAGCAATATTAAAAAAACTGAAACAAAGTACCAGAGATAATATTTTTTTCATCATTGCTTACCCATTCCCTTCATGGTATGTCTGCGGTATAAGCTCCTGCAGAACACGCTGGCAATAAGAGCACCACGCATATTGGTTCGTGTCTTTATGCTTAGACAATGGAGCCCCCGGATGAAGACAGGGAAAAACTTATCCTCAGGTATACAGGGGCGTTGCCCCTGTATACCTGGAATTAGGCTATTTTCTGCTATAAGCATTGAAATTATTGAAAAGAATCTGAAATCATCTGCTGGCGAGCTTCCGGTGTCTTAAAGCTGTCAACCACTTGAACCGCTGTCCGCAATTTTAACAATTTTCCAAGAGTGGTGGAGGTATCCGTTAAAATATTATTTATATCTGAAACAGAAGCAAAAGACAGCAAATATGATATTTCGTCTACTTTCCACTCAACACTGACAAGACGACCTTTTGTGTACGTGTAGGTAATTCCGTCTTTGCGGTATTTCCCTTGTTCACTGGAAACTGTTCTGCGCATATCTTCTGGATTCACATCCGTAATTTCTTCCATATTGTATCCGGCATATTTAAAATCATAAAAATTTCCTTTATGATCAATATACAAGTCTACACGTTCTTTTGTGTTGTTATCCTGAAGACAATATACGTAATATGAATATATAATTTCGCTGGAAAGATCTTTTAATCCTAAATTATTAAGTTGCAAAAATGCGCCAAAATCTTTTATTGTATCATATGTGACAAAAGATTTCTGTTTTTTTGCCTGATATTCAAACATAACCTCATCATATTTGAAATAAAACTCGTCAGTCTCTCCAGTCATTTGGCGCCGCGCATTCTCTGTCCGGAAACTATCTACTACTTGCTCGGCTGTCTGTAAATTCAGCAACTTTCCAAGAGTGGATGAATCACTCAATGTAATGTTCTCAAGACGCGAATCTTCAAAAAAAGCCAGGTTGTAAAAAATTCCGTTTACTTCCCATAGAATCGACCGCAGCTCGCCGTTAAAATAAGTATAAAAGATTCCGTCTTTTTCATATTTTCCTTCTTCACTAAACCGGGGCTTCCGCATATCTTCCGGATTAATATCAGAAATTATTTCAAAATCATATAAGAACACAAACGGCTCAGATTTAATATAGAAACCAAATTCACAACCGCTACTTGTGGAAAGAGAATACCCATATGTTTCATATTTCAGGTCCAGTTGCCCATTCTCTTGAATAACCAAATTCTCAAATTTTCCAAAATCCGCTATTAAATCATAGGTTATAAAAGTTTTCGGTAATGTAACGGAATGAATGAAGTACCAGTATTCTGCATATGAACCAAATGTCGGAAGAGGAATATCCTCATTTGGCAACAGAACCGCCGTATCACTTTCGGTATCCGAATCCTCTGGAAAACTCGGATTTCGGTCACAGGATATAAAAGCAACTAAAACAACTAGAATCATTCCAAAGCAGCAGATTTTTTTCAAATGATTCATATTTCGCCTCCTTATCCATGTACATGCATATTTCGGTTAGCTCTTATCATTGCTTTACAGCCATTACATAATAATAAGTCTTCCATTACATAGCTTTCCTCTTTATCTTCACCGTAAATACAGGCGCGGTTATATTCAGTTCCTGTCTCAGTTGAGCCCGGTGTTCCACCAATACCGTGATGGTCAACAGTTCCGTATAAATGCCCAAATTCATGAAGTATAGTTTTCTGTTCACTATCAAAAAAACTAAAATTTGTTATGGCCATAAGTCCAAGGCCAGGATAACAGATTCCAAAATATGGATTTGACTTATGTACGGTCATCACCGTTCCATTTTCTGTTTCTACAACGTCCTGTATACAGTTTTGATGACCAATATATGCCATTTTTACCGAAGAAGATGTATCCGGGAGCGGAATACGTGCTAGTATATTATATAAGTTTTTATGATGATACGTTTGTAAGAGTTCCGCAGGGTTGGAAGAAACAGGGGAATTTGCGCACTGACTGTCTGACACATGTGTACAATGCTGTGTCGGAGAGGTAGAACAGTTTAGATCTGCATAAGAATAAAAAATCTCCGGTGCTTCCCATTGCACTAAAATTTCAAATTCCGTGAAAAATTTTTCCTGCAAAGCCAGCATTTGCTGGGAGATTCTTTCAACAGCATTCGGATAACGAGTAAGATACGCCATGTCATAGATAACATCCAGATTTACAAGTACCGGTGCCTGTGTCCACAGCAACCACTCATCTCTGTAATCCGTATTATTTACATAATTCTGCTGTTGAATGGGAACTCCGTTCGTACTCGAAGCATCGCTGCCAACTGCAAGTACACGATTGTTGACTTCTCCTAATTTTGAAGTTATTTTTACAGCTCCGCCGGAAGTTTTTTGAACTTTCCATTTCATTCCATCTGTCAGATTTCCGGAATAAAGAACAATATTCACATTATTTTCGGTAGATTCGGATTTCACGCCCAGGTAATACGGTGTGGAAGAATTTGCAGACTTTATAGAATAATATCCTTCCCCCAGATGATTGAAGATCCAACGCTGTGTATTTCCGCCGTGATACTCCCATTGGTGAATCAATGTTTCATCATCCATAATCTGATTATAAATATCTGCCATTTTGAGAGTTTTTCGGTTTTGCAGCATGTAAGTTCCCGAAATTTCATCCGGTACAACAATTTGAATATTGACGCCAAGATAGGTGCTTCCAGTCCATGCTTCCCCTGTAATTGTCGCCGTGCCGGGATAATTTGCTGTTAATGTAGGATTCGCACTGTAACCCGAAAAAGAAACACAAGGAGACGAAGACCCGTAGAAAGACAAACCGTCAATATTTCCGCCCGTACAAACGGAAATTTTTAAATTTAAATTCGACAAATTCGAAGAGATTCCCGCCTGCAAGGTCCTGCTTGGATTAGACAAATGCAACTGATCTTCTGCGTCATACACCCGAATGCTCTCCGGGGTGTTGGTAACACGTTGCAGGTACCATTCCTGCGACGTATCATAAATATCCAAAACTTCTGCACACACATTAACGCCAGAAACTGTGAAATTGGATTCCAGCCCCAGGGTTTCGGAATTGTTCCCACATAATTGAATATAATAGGTTCCGTTGCCGCTGTCAATAAATTTCCATTGCGTATAAAAAGGTGCAGAACTGTCTGAAGTCCCAATATCCAAGATATCCACGTTGATTCCAGTAATATCCAAAGCCGCCGGGGTATAATGCATCGGACGAATGGTATACATTCCGTTCCCGATTTCGTAAACTCTCCAACGATGATGCAATGAAACATAAGAAGTAGTTTTTGTATAAACCGACAAATTTGTTCCGGAAGAAATCCGTTCATCATATACTCCCAAAATTTTTCCACTATATAGATTTACAATTTCATAGACACCATCAAGGGGACCTGTGGAAGCAATGCTA
>CALXAO010000078.1 GCA_944386295.1 uncultured Clostridia bacterium
CGAAAGGCGGTCGTTATAACATATTCTTAGGAGGGGTATGTTATATCCATTTAACTAAGGGGGCATTTTATGAAAAATATTCAGTTGTATGCAGAATTTAGACTCGAACGAACTACCTCTTAGGAGGCGAACCCTCTATCCTGCTGAGGTACAAGGACTGATATTAAATTGGGGAAAAATACTCTTTACTTTATTCAAGAAAAAAACTTCGGTTAACAGCGGGCAATTGCCCGCTGTCAACGTTTTTCATTTTTTCAGTTTGTTTTCTACCATGGCTTTGATGACTTGAACCGAAGCGTCGATTCCAATTTTTCCAGTATTGAGACAAAGGTCATAATTGGCCAACTCGGTCCAGCGATTATTTGTATGAAATGAATAGTAATTAGCCCGGATTTTATCTTTTTTTCGGATAATATCTTCGGCTTTTTCCGGTGTGGTTTCAGAGATTTCTGCAATACGGTGCTTTCTGTTTTCTATGTCGGCGTGGAGAAAAACCCGAAACAGATTTTCTCTATCCCAGAGAATATAATCTGCACAGCGTCCTACAATGACACAAGAACTTTGATCTGCAACCTTGCGAATATAGTTTGCCTGAGCCTTGAAAATCCGTTCGTTAACTGATTCTTCTGACCAGTTAAGGTAGTTTGCCACCGCCGCATGGGGTGCCAGAACCAGAGAGTAGAGAAAACTTCCGGTAGCTTTTTCATCTTCTTGGGCAAAAACATGTTCGTTTATACCACTTTCTTTTGCAGCTTTGACAATTAGGTCTTTGTCATAATAGGGAATTCCCATTTCCTGGGCTAGACGGTATCCGACTTCGCTTCCGCCGCTTCCAAATTGACGACCAATGGTAATTACAAATTTTTGTTCCACGGAGTCTTCTCCTTTCTTTATCAGTGCAGATTGTTCAGTGTAAATCTCCAAGAGTCCTCGCACATTTCTTCAATTCCCATTTTTGCAGTCCAACCCAGTTCTTTTTCCGATTTAGCAGGGTCTGCGTAGCAGGCTGGAATATCGCCGGGACGACGGGGCGCAATTACATATGCAATAGACTTGCCACAGGCTTTTTCATAGGCTTTGACAATTTCTAATACGCTGTATCCTTTGCCTGTACCCAAATTGTATGCGTCTACTCCCTTGGTTTTCAGAACCTTTTCTACGGCTTTGATGTGGCCGAGACTTAGGTCTACTACATGAATATAATCTCGAACGCCAGTACCGTCTTGTGTGGGGTAGTCATTACCGAATACATTCAAGTGTTCTAATTGGCCCGCTGCAACCTTTGCAATATATGGAACAAGATTATTGGGAATTCCATTAGGCGACTCTCCAATTAGACCACTTTTGTGGGCACCAATAGGATTAAAGTATCGCAACAGTGCAATGCTCCATTCCGAGTCAGCGATGGCAATATCTCGGAGAATCTGTTCGATCATCAATTTTGTGCTTCCGTAGGGATTTGTGGTTGACAGGGGAAAATCTTCCCGGATCGGAACTGACTTTGGGTTACCATATACTGTTGCAGAGGAGGAAAAAACCATTTTTTTGCAGCCATATTTTTGCATAATCTGGCACAGAATAACAGTTCCCGTAATGTTATTGTAATAATATTTCAGCGGCTGTTGAACCGATTCTCCTACTGCCTTGTAACCTGCAAAATGAATAACACAGTCAATAGTGTTTTCCCGAAAAATAGTTTCGGTTGCCTCGGGGGCAGTCATGTCTGCTTCATAAAATTTAAAATCTTTTCCGGTAATTTGGCGGATTTTTTCCAGAACCTCCGGTTGCGAATTGCTGAAATTGTCCATGATGGCAATTTCATATCCTGCACTAAGCAGCTCCACGCAGGTGTGACTTCCGATATATCCGGCGCCGCCTGTAACTAAAATCATATTAATACACCTCATTTGGTTTATTTTACATTTTTTATTTTAGAATAAAATTAGACTGTGGATTGCTTTGCGTCTGCCGTTGTCGCTGTATCTGCCGTTCTTTTCGTTTACGGTAGCGTTGCCGCCGAAACAAATTATTAGTAATGAAAAATAGAATCATAAAAGCCAGGATTCCCAGCAGAATCAGGAGAATCAGTCCCAAAACCTCCCATACAGTCACTGTTTGCGTTGTTTGGGGGGCTGAGCCGTTGCCATTGGCAGCCGGAACATCCAATTCCTTAATTTCAATATTCAGTGGGATTGTACCAACCTGTATGTTTTCTCCCTTTTCATTTTTTGCCGAAAGAACCAACGAAAGGGATTTCGGTTCTTCATTTAAATAGGACGGTAGCAGGGAAGAAGCCGTCAGAGTAGTGGGATCAAATATTTTGTCAGTGGCAAGCATGGCGTTTTCTGGGAGGGATACGACAGCATTTTTAACGATAACATTTCCGGAAATAATGGGAATTGTTTGTGGGGCAAATAGTGTTTGCGGAATTAGAATATTTCGGAATGTATCAAACCCGTAATCAAACAACGTAATAGAATCCGTATATCGATCCAGACCTTTGGGACAGCCGAGAACAACAGCAATCAAAGTCCGTCCGTCCCGTTCTGCAGCAGAGACCATTGTATATTTTGCAGGAACGGTCCACCCCGTTTTTCCTCCAATAGCCGACTCATAACGCACATTATCTTCATTGTTTTTTAGCAGCAGACAAAGTGTAGCAAAGGTGCGGGACGAAGAATTTTTGTTTGTTTTGTCCATAGTATAGGTTATTTTGCCAAACAGCTCCCGGAAGGTTTCATTCTGGAGCGCTTCCCGGGTCAAAAGCGCCATATCGTAAGCCGTGGTATAGTGGTTGTCGTTTGGTAGTCCGTTTGGATTGACAAAATGTGTGTTCAGTGCGCCCAATTCCGACATTCGACGATTCATCTGAGTTACAAAGGCGGAAATGGATCCGCTTACACCTAGAGCAACGGCATTTGCAGCGTCATTTGCGGAAGCCATCATAGTGGCGTGAAGCATATCGTTCATGCGGACAGTTTCTCCGCAGGTCAATGCGATATGCGTGGTATCTCGGGGAACTGTGTTCACCACTTCTTCGGTAATTGTAATTTCTCGAGTTGGCTGACCTGATTCTATGCCCAGAAGAACAGTTAGCAGTTTAGTAATGCTGGCCGGGTACATTTTTTGATTCCCGTTTTTTTCATAAAGTATGGCGCCGGTTTGCATGTCCATTAAAACTGCTGTTTCTGCCGCAAGTTCCGGTAGTGCAGTTTCCGCCTGAGTATTAGTTGGGAACATGCAGACTATGAGAAAAAGAATACAACAAAAGGAAATAAAACGTTTCATGTAAAAACTCACTTTAATCGCTGTGTCAGTACAATTCCTGCGCTGATTCCGCCTAGGCTGTTGCCAAGCGTTGTTAGCCCCAAGGAGGATTAGTGTAGAAGAAGACTATTGTCCGGCAATGAAAAAGTAATACTATTAGCAACGCAATGTTCAAATCCACAGAAAATAAAGCAAACCACTGGCAAAAACACTGCAAACATTTTTATCGTACCGTGTTCTGCTTTCTGGAAGCTGTCCACAGCAAGGAGCATTAGTATGCGGCCAAAAAGGAAAGAATCAAAACCCGCAAGGGAGATGTCTCTGCTTTTATGCCGTAGAAAATTTTCGCTTTTTTCCATGAGATCTGTTCTTTCAGCAAGCCATAACAGTTCGCCTGCCAGTCCTGCTCCTGTAAAATTGCCCAGCCAACCACCGTCTCTGGAATGCTACAAAGGGGACAATGTGGAAAGACAACCAATTTTTCCGGTAAACAGCCATTTGACTATGACTCGCATTAATCTGGCTTGCCCCTTCATATATAATCACTTTTCATTTATATTATACATGATTTTACCTCAATTGTCAAGATAAATAAATCGAAAAAAATGCAAAAGCTCTTTCTCCAATTCCTTTGGGCATAATTGTCAGATCCCGGTCATAAATTGAAATTAGAAATGACAATGGGGGATTTTCCGATGAATATGATCAAGGAGCGTGTGTTAACTTTAAGCAGCTATATTGTGGAAAACAATGCCACGGTGCGAGATGCCGCAAAAAAATATGGTGTGTCAAAATCGACGGTTCACAAAGACGTGACCGAACGGCTGAAGAGTTACCATACGGACCTGTATGAACAGGTGCGGACGGTTTTAGAAAAAAACAAAGCGGAACGTCATCTGCGGGGCGGAATGGCAACGCAGCAAAAATATAAAGGTGTTCGGAAATAAGATAAAAAACCTCCGTAAAAAAAGCGGAGGTTTTTTTACGGAAAAATCTCTTGACACAAAACATATTTTCTGTTATACTAAATAGTGTTAACACAAACATAAAAAAATGACATAATAAACATATGAAAATAAGTGATGCGCAATATGAACGGATAGCCGGTTACTTTCCTATTCAAACAGATAACCGAGATTTTATCAACGCTATTTTGTATATCACCGAAAACGGGTGTAAATGGAGGGCACTTCGGGAAATGGCCGGCAAACAAAAAGTTTAACAGATGGGCAAGAAATGGAATATTACAGCGTATTTTTACAACGCTATAAGCGGAAGAAATTATCGTGAGTCGAGTGGAAGTGCTTGCGGCCGACAGCACATCCTGCAAAGTTTACCCTGACGGACACAGGGCTCTAAAAAACTCGGAAACAAGCAATCGGCAAATCAAAAGGCGGTTGAAACACAACGCTTCATGCGGTATGCGCAGATGATAAAGTTGTCGTTGAAATGCACTTGTCAGGAGGGGAACGTCACGACGGACCGGTCAGAGACGAATTTCCGAGGACACCTCTTTTGATGGATCGCGCGCTTATGAACGCGATGAAACCCGTAGTCTTGCAAAAATCTGGGGCTATGAACGATAGTTCCACCCAAGAAAAACCGTAGAGAACTATGGGAATACGACAAGGAGAAGTATAAAAGACGGAACATTGTTGAAAGGCTATTTCGTCGGCTCAAGGAGTTTCGAAAGATCTGTACTCGCTATGATAAACCCGACGTTATGTTCATGGCCTTTATTCTTATTTGGATTAAATAGCGTCAACAGACTCTAATTTGGTATGAAGTTATTTTTGTATTTCGGAGGTATTGAAAAATGAGTCCCATGCTAAAAGAAAAAATTCGGGAATCTTTGTTTTCCGTTCTTCCGATCACAGTTATCGTGTTCCTTCTTTGTTTTTCAATTGCTCCGATTCCCAACAGCATGCTGCTTGCTTTTTTATTGGGTGCGGTATTACTGATTCTTGGAATGGGGCTGTTTACCCTGGGGACAGAGACTGCTATGTCTTCCATGGGGGAGTTGGTCGGTGCGTCTATGACTCGTTCCAAAAAACTCCGGTGGGTTGTACTGTGCGGATTGGTGATTGGTATTTTGATTACAGTGGCCGAACCGGACCTTCAAGTACTGGCCCGTCAGGTGTCCACCATTCCCGATTTTGTTCTTATCGGCGCGGTTGCTTTGGGGGTAGGTGTGTTTCTTGTACTTGCCCTGCTTCGGATTTTGTTTCGAATTCCCTTATCTTATTTGCTGATCGGTTGTTATATTTTGGTGTTTACGCTAGCTGCATTTGTTCCCAAAGATTTTTTGGCAGTTGCTTTTGATTCTGGTGGGGTGACTACCGGTCCAATTACTGTACCATTTATTATTGCGCTTGGGGTTGGTGTGTCTTCGATTCGAAGTGATAAGAATACCCAGGATGACAGTTTCGGTCTGGTGGCTCTTTGTTCTATCGGTCCGATTCTCATGGTTTTGATTCTCGGATTGCTATATCAGCCGACTGAAGCTTCTTTGGGAACTGCGGAGTCTTGGGTTGCAGCTGATTCCCGGGAGCTGTGGGGACATTTTTCCTCCGCGTTTCCGGAGTATTTATGGGAGGTTCTTCTGGCACTTGGGCCGATTCTTTTGTTTTTTGTTGTATTTCAATTATTTTCTCCCCGCCTTCCCCGGTCTCGCATGATTCGAATCGGTGTGGGAACCGTATATACTTATGTGGGCCTTGTACTATTTTTAACTGGCGTCAATGTTGGTTTTTTGCCTGCCGGAAATTATCTGGGAAAGCAGCTTGCATCGACTGATTATGGTTGGGTGATTATTCCGGTAGGCATGGTCATTGGGTTTTGTATTGTGGCCGCGGAACCTGCAGTGCATGTGTTGAACAAACAAGTAGAGCAAATTACAGATGGTGTGATATCTCCTTCTGCCATGAATTGGTGTCTTTCTATTGGTGTGTCCCTGTCGGTGGGGCTTTCTATGGTTCGGGTTTTGACTGGAATTTCGATTTTCTGGTTTTTGATTCCAGGTTATATTTTAGCGCTGGGACTAACTTTTTTTGTTCCGAAAATTTTCACTTCTGTTGCGTTTGACTCCGGAGGCGTGGCATCTGGCGCAATGACGGCAACTTTTCTGCTGCCGTTTGCTATGGGGGCTTGTGAGGCTTTGGGGGGTGGTGCGGAGAATGTGCTTGCTGATGCGTTCGGAATTGTTTCTATGGTCGCAATGACGCCTTTGATTACAATTCAGTTGATGGGGTTGCTCTATCAGCGTAGGCAACCGAAGATTCCAGAGATTGCGATTGCGGTGGACGATGAAGTGATCGAACTGATGGTAGAGGAGGATGCAGGATGAATGAGATGGTTTTTTTCATGACCATTGTTGATCATCGGATCGGTGAAAAATATGCTGAAATCTTCCGGAAGCATAAGGTTCGCATTGTTTTGAATACATTGGGACGGGGAACAGCCTCAGATGAAACGTTGAGTTATCTTGGTTTGGGTGACAGCGAAAAGAATGTAATCCTGTCTTTGCTTCCGTCGCAGAAAGCACGAATTTTGATGGGTGATTTTATCCGGAAGATGAATTTGGATATTCCGGGAAACGGAATTGCATTTTCTGTTCCGGTAAAAAGTGTATGCGGACGGAATTTTTATAATTATGCCATGTCCTCGGGAGAGGATGAAAAAGGAGGCGAAAAGATTATCAGCAAGGTGAAATGTGAATTGATTGTGGTGGTTGCAAATCGGGGGTATGTGGATCAGGTAATGACAGCTGCTCGGTCGGCCAAGGCTGGCGGTGGAACCTCATTCCATGCCAGTGGTACCGGAACGGCCGAAGCGGAAAAGTTTTTTGGTGTAACGCTGGCCGAAGAAAAGGATATTGTATTTATTGTGGCGGAAAGTTTTAAAAAGGCAGATATTATGAAAGCCATTACTACCCAGGCCGGAATTCAGACAGAAGCCGGGGCAATTGTCTTTTCTCTGCCAATCTGTGATGTCGCTGGAATTCGGACGCTGGAAGAGTTCCTTCCGGAGGATGAAACGTAATGAAACAGATACTGACGTGGGAAGAAAAGGGATTTTCCTGTCTTGAAGATTGGGAACTTCCTGTCTTGCTAGTAGATGTGCAGCTGAATTTTCTGTTTACTAACCAGGCTTTTCGAGAAGAACATCCAGTACTGATGGCGCAAGGTTCCCTGATAAGGTTGTTTTCTGAACGCATTCGTCAGAAGATTGAGGTTCAGACGATGCTGGGAAATGTATTTGCTTGGAATGGAAAATTGGGAGCACGGGAATGGAAATTTTTATTTCTGCCTTGTTTTTCTCCTGCCGGGGAATATTGTTACACGCAAGTTTCGGTGGCAGAACAGAATAATCTACGGTTCCGGGTTCAGAAATTACCGGAAGATTTTCTGCTTGCTGCTATGGAGGAATTGCGGCCTTCAGTTCAAGCGATTCATAAATCTCTGGATCGGTTGGAAAAAATGCATTTGGATCCGGATGTCCAGGAACAGTGCAGCAAACTGCGGGATTATGCGTTGCGAATTCAGTATGTAACACAGCACGTTCATGAAATTGACCGTCTGCCTGCAATGCCGGTTCAAACCCCAGCTGCCTGTTGCGAGGTTTTTCAATTTCTTCGAAATTTTTGCTCTCAGTTCCCTATTGTTCATTTTTCAGAAGATCAGACAGGTGTCGTGCAAATTCCAGTGTATTATGAGGCTTTTGGCGAGATTTTGATCGATTGCTGTGCTTATTTGATTTCCGGGCAGAGCCGTGACAGCGGAATTCGTGTTGCTGTCAAGCCCGGTGTGAAAACGGCAAAAATTGTTCTAAGTGCAAAAAATGTTCCGGAACAGGTATTCGCGCAGCAGGATTTCCGAGAGTTGTTCGAATCACCTGCAGCACTGCGACTGAGTATTCGTCGGGCGAAAATGATTGCGGATCAATATGAGGCGACGATTAAGACCGAATATGACCGCAATGCGGAAAAACTTAGTGTTATTCTTACTTTTCCTACGTTTGCCTCTGAATTGTGGGACGAAACTGAAATGACGTTCCGGGCCCCTGAAATCCTAATCCGGCCGGAACTGAAATCAGAGTTGGATTATTTGGGTTTATTGCTGCGTGAAAAAGTTGCGGACGAAAATTAAAAGAATATATATTTCAGTGCGGGGAAGAAAGACTTCTTCGCACTGTTTTTTTTTCAGTGGTTGACAATGTGAAAAAAATGTGATATAATAAAAACAAGATAAAATATTTCTGTATTTTTTTGTGTGTCGTTTGTGGCGGCGGAATGGAGATTCGATTAGAATGAATCAGATGCGAACCCGTACAGCTTTGATTCTGTTTTTGGCGGTTTGTTTGTTTTTTTCGGGCTGTGAAAAGTCAGATTTGCTTCCAGAACAGACAGAAATGCTTTCTCCGTCTGTGGTTGTTCTTAGCGATTGGGAGGTTGCATTTTTAGACGCAGTAGATCAGATGACTGCTGCAGATATTCTTTCCATGGGAACAACTGTGCCTTTTATGCAGATGTTGTTGCGCAAGCGGGGCGGTTCGGTGATTAGTTTGGAAGATCCGGAAAAACAGAAAGAAACTGCTTATATTCGTCGTCCTTATGTTATTTTTCAGGACGGAAAAGCCGTTAATTTTGAACAGCCGAGCTACTACTATGATTTCCGATCTGGGAATTACAAGCCTACTGTAAAGGTTAACAATGTAGGGGAAAGCTCTTTTCGAATTTATTATATTGATGGTGATTTTTCTGATTCGGACCGCTTAGTTCCTTATTTGTTTGACCGTGTATCCTGGGATACAGTAATGTCAGAGCTTTCGGTGGAAAATCAGGAAATTCTTTGGTCCAGTTATACGCAGACTACGGCGGGCGAGTTAACTGAGCAGGTGCGCGCTTTGTTCCCGTCGGTAGAAGGTACTTGTTATCTCCTTCGGGATTCCTCAGACGAGGCGTTGCTTTCTCAATTGCTGGCCGGAACAGGGTTTACATTGATGCAGCGCCGGATAATTGAAACAGCAGCCGGGTATATTCCCCAGGATGCGGTTCGCCTGATTATTCCCTGTGAAGTATCGGTGGTCAACGGGGCGTTGCATGTTGTGATTCTGTTTGATGAGATTTACTGCACCGACCCGTCTTATCAGGTGTTGGATCGGATGCAGGTGGAAGCTGGCGAGGTAAATAAAGTACCGTCGTTATCCGAGTCGAATAGCTGAACTTGGGACGTTTTTTTAGCTGTTGTATGGTCTTACGGATTTCCGGAACATCCAGCATCCAAAGAAAGAATATGTATAGCGGGATGCTGAGTAGCATGCCCAGCCAATCGGGGAATGTTGTTAATCGGGAAAGAATTTCTAAAGGAAGAAGTGCTGCAGCCGTGGCTGTAAGCGGAAGCAACACTAGACGTGTTACTGAAAAGCGAAATCCGGTGACACGGATCAGCCGGGTGATGCTCAGGGAAAAATTTAGAATTCGACTGAAATATAAAATGGCAATATACCCGTAAAATCCTACCGAGGGTAGAAGAAAGCAAACTAAAAGTGTCCGGGAAAGGGAGTCTATGATATTAAACTGCATAGAGGCTAGTTGTTCATTCAGACCTTTGAGCATAGCGTCTACTACACTGTCTGCATACATGAGGGGGACCAGTGGTGCCAACAGGCGAAGCAGTTCCCCGCAACGGCTATCCTGATAAAAGAGTGTGCCAAGCATATCTCCGGACAGCAAAAGCAGGCCGGAAACAAAAACCGCAAATAGAAAAGTTGGCCGCAGGGCTTCTTCGATGATTCGATGAATGCGCTTTCGATTATTCAAAGCCAGTGCATCGGTTAGCTCTGGTACTAAAAGACGGGAAAAAGAGTTCAGTAAGGTGGCGGGAAACATCATCAGTGGCATGACCATTCCGTTCAGCCGTCCTAGGGCTGCCAGTGTTTGTTCTTGACTTAGACCTGATTTTTTTAGTCCGTCCGGAATTTTTACGTTTTCAAACAGACTGATAGCGGATCGAAGATAGGCGCTAAATGCACAGGGGAGCGAAATGCGGCAAACGGTTCTGAAGATGCCTTTGGGCCGGTCCTCCGATTGACGAAGTTTCTTTTTTTGTTTTAAATATAATCCAAATCCGCATAGACAGGACAGAATTTCTCCCAGGGCCATACCTGCCATCATGGCACAGCAGGCCGCTTCCATGCCCTGCTTTAAAAATGTCTGGAATAATAAAATGGTCGCTCCGATTTTAGAAAGATCTTCCGCGGCCTGCAGGAAAGAAGAAATTGAGGATTTCCGAAGGGCTACAAAGAATCCTTGTAACGCAGATGCTGTAGAAAGAAAAGGCAGACCCACTGAAAGGATTTTTAGCGGCAAAGCTGCAGCGGGTTCTTTGAGCCAGTATGCTGCGATGGTATCTGCTCCGAAAAAGAGCAGGCTGGCGGATAATAGTCCAAAAAAGGCAGAATATCCGAAGCATTTGTGTAAAATGCTTTGCACCGAGGGGGTTCCCCTAGCTAAAGCTTCCGAGGTCATGCGGGTCGATGCTAGATTGATTCCTGAGGCTGCTAAGGTGGTTGCAGGAAAATAAACTGAAAGAATGAGCTGTTGCAGGCCCATGCCTTCTGAACCGATTTGATTAGATAGATATACTTTAAAACACATTCCGATTCCGTTCAGCAGAATGGAAATCAGTGCACTTGTAAGAGCGTTTTGAATGAAATTTTTTTTATTCAACCGTGTCACATCCATTTCAATACAGGATATGATGTCCACAGTATGGTTTATACGTAAAAAGTGAGGAAAAAAATGCTGAAATACAGTGTAAAAAGATTGGATTTGAAGCAGCCGGCCATTCGGCGGCGTTCACTTGAAATTTTAAAAAAGGCCTATGATGCATCTGTTTTGGGGCATCGAGGTACACCTTCGGATGCCGTTCCTGCGACTGGAACAGAACTGTTGCGTTTTTCCGGGAAATACGAAGGATATGGTGTCTTTGTTTTGAATATGCAGGTGGGGTTTGGGTTGTTGTCCTGGGAAAACCCAGAGCAGTATTTTTTATCTTTTCTGGCTGTTTTGCCGGAGTATCAACACGATGGCGCCGGCCGCAGACTTGCTTTGGGAATGGTGCGGGAAGCGTTGCGGCGGAAAGCAAATGAGGTTTCGGTGATTCTGGACGGAGGAGACCGTGTCCGGAAAAATTGGTTGCGTAGTCTTGGCTTTTCTTCTTTGAAGCGGGAAGAGGACAGCCGTATACAGTTGAGCCTTATCTTTAATGAAGATTATCGGAAATTTCTTTCCCTATGTTCAATGTTGGATCGGTATACCAGTTTAAAATACGGATTTTTTGAAGTGGAACAGGAGCCGTATTGTGATTCTTTCCAGACCGGTCTTGTTTTAATGCAGCCCTTTTCCTTTGATCGAAGCCGGAGAGAAGAAGATTACCATACTGCACTGATTTTGGAAAAGGAACGGCTGAATATCAAACTGCGTGCGGTATCCAATTATTTGCAGGAAAATGGGATTCCAAACCTGCCTCGTCCCTCCGGAAGAGAAGATGTGATTTCGGAGGAAAGTTTATCTGTCAAAGAGGCTGCCTTGCGTGCGGGTATGGGCTGGCTAGGGAAAAATGACCGGGTGGTTAATCGGATTTATGGGGCTCGGATGCTGTGCTGCGTTATTTATATTGACGCGGATTTTCCGGTAAACCGGGAAATTCGAAAAAATGCTTGCGGGGAATGCAGAAAGTGTGTAGACCTCTGTCCCGCAAAGTGCTTGAAAAACCGGAAATGGAATCCCCGCTTGTCCCGAAAGGCAATTATTGACGAAAATGTCTGTATGTCTTTCCGTTCCGAAGGGTACCGGTCCAAAGGGCGCTATGACGACTGCGATCTGTGTGTGTGGTGCTGTCCGGGGCAATCAAAATAAACTTGTTACAAAGATTTCATACTATTTGGGTTGACATTCCGAAGTTTGTCTGCTAAAATAAAACTATACTTGGAAAAGATGAGAAAAGGAATGGTGAAATTCCATGAACAGATTTGTACTCAATGAAACCTCTTACCATGGAGCTGGTGCAATTCAGGCAATTCCTCAGGAAGTTCTCGGCCGAGGCTTCCGCAAGGCATTTGTGGCATCCGATCCTGATTTGATTCGGTTTGGAGTAACTCAGAAGGTGTTGGATCTGCTGACTGAAGCCTCGATTCCCTATGTTGTTTACAGCGACATCAAAGCAAATCCAACTATTGAAAACGTTCAGCATGGTGTGGATGAGTTTAAGGCTTCCGATGCGGACTGTATTATTGCGATTGGCGGCGGTTCATCCATGGATACGGCCAAAGCCATTGGGATTGTTGTTGCTAATCCGGAATTTGCGGATATTCGCTCTCTGGAAGGTGTAGCTCCTACAAAAAATAAGTGCATTCCAATTCTTGCGGTTCCCACTACCGCAGGAACAGCGGCAGAAGTAACTATTAATTATGTAATTACTGATGCGGAGAAAAATCGTAAAATGGTTTGCGTGGATGTTCATGATATTCCTGTGGTTGCTGTGGTGGATCCGGATATGATGTCCTCCATGCCCAAAGGGTTGACTGCGGCAACCGGTATGGATGCTTTGACGCATGCCATTGAAGGATATATTACCCAGGGAGCCTGGGAGATGTCTGATATGTTTCACCTTAAGGCTATTGAAATTATTGCCAAAAATCTACGGGGAGCCGTTGCAAATTCTAAAGAAGGCCGGGAAGGAATGGCTTTGGGTCAATATATCGCCGGTATGGGCTTTTCCAACGTGGGATTGGGCATTGTGCATTCCATGGCCCATCCTTTGGGCGCTTTGTATGATACACCTCACGGGGTTGCAAATGCGATTATTTTGCCGACGGTGATGGAATATAATGCGCCGGCTACCGGAGAAAAATATCGGGCCATTGCTGCTGCTATGGGCGTTGTTGGTACCGAGTCTATGTCTCAGGAGGAATATCGTCGGGCAGCGGTGGATGCGGTCCGTAAATTGTCTGCCGATGTAGGGATTCCCGCTGACCTGAAGCAGATTGTCAAGCCGGAGGACATTCCGTTTTTGGCGCAGTCAGCATATGATGATGCCTGCCGCCCGGGAAATCCTCGGGAAACCAGCGTGGAGGAAATTGCTGCGCTATACCGCAATCTTTTGTAATTTTTAAATCAACTGAACGGGGCCCTATGCAGAATTTTTCCGCATAGGGCTATTTTTGTACCAAAAGGGGTAGAAAAAGACACAAAAGTATGGTATAATAAAAATAATAGTTTTTTTACTTTGGTTTGAATAAGGAAAGGAGCATCCGTTTGAATTTGCTGCATTTGAAATACGCGGTGGAGGTGGAAAAAACCCGTTCCATCAATAAGGCCGCAGAAAACCTTTATATGGGACAGCCTAATTTGAGCCGTGCCATTAAGGAATTGGAAGAATCCCTGCATGTTAAAATTTTTAAGCGCACGTCAAAGGGGATTTCTCTGCCTCCTCAGGGCGAGGAATTTATGCAGTATGCAAAACGGATTATCGCTCAGATTGACGAAGTTGAGGCGATGTACCGAAGTGGATCGTCTGATAAGCAGACCTTTTCCATTTCGGTGCCTCGAGCCAGCTATATTTCTTGTGCTTTTACGGAATTTGCCGGCAAATTAGATTCGACTGTTCCGGCTGAACTGCAATACAAGGAAACCAACGCAATGCGGGCTGTTAATAATATTATGCAGTTTGATTACAAATTGGGCATTTTGCGGTATCAGCCGATGTTTGACCATCATTTTGACGGACTAATGCGGGAAAAGGGATTGTCTAGCCGGTTAATTTGTGAGTTTTCACCTGTGTTGATTCTTTCTAAACAGCATCCGCTGGCACAAAAGGAAATAGTGGATGCTTCGGATTTGGAAACATATACGGAAATTGCCTACCCAGACCCATATATTCCTTCGCTATCGTTATTGGATGCGAAAAAAACAGAATTAACAGAAGGTGTACAACGTCGGATTTTTGTATTTGAGCGAGGATCGCAGTTGGATTTGCTTAGCCATCTGCAGGATACCTTTTCTTGGGGTGCAGCGGTGCCTGGACAGATTTTGAAGCAATACGATTTGATTCAAAAACGTTGTTCCTGGAATTGCAAACGTTATAAAGATGTTTTGATTTACCGAAAGGGCTATCCTCTCTCTTCCCTGGATCATGAGTTTTTGCGTGCATTGGAACGGTATAAGCCGATGGATGCGGAATAAATCAATAAAAGCATATCGATAAAAGCATATCGATATGCTTTTTTTATGCTTTACAAATTGTTTCGGTTATGGTATAATATTGTCGTAAAAGAGAAGGAGGTTCTTTTGTGGCGCCTAAAATTGTTTCGAGATCAACCCTACATCGTTTGCCATTGTATCTGAATTATCTCCGGTCGCTTTCAGTCGATGCAAGAACAACGATTTCCGCCACAGCAATTGCCGCAGCTCTACAATTAGGGGAAGTTCAGGTACGTAAAGACCTTGCATCCATTAGTGTGTCTGGCCGGCCCCGGATTGGGTATCGGATTTCCGATTTGATTGAGGAATTGATGTCCTTTCTCGGATATGCAGACCGAAACGACGCTGTTATTATTGGAACGGGAAAGCTGGGGCGTGCGCTGCTGGATTATGCTGGCTTTGGGGATTATGGCCTGAATATTGTTGCTGGATTTGATGTGGATCCCTTCCTGACGGAAAGAACAGATGGGAGAAAAGCTGTTTTCAGTATGGAACAGTTTCCTGATTTATGCCGTCGTATGAAGATTCAGTTGGGGATATTGACGGTTCCTGCCGCAGTTGCTCAGGAAACCTGTGACCTTATGGTGGAACACGGGATTCGGGCTATTTTGAATTTTACACCAGTGCATTTGCGCGTGCCGGAGACAGTGCTGGTACAGGACGTGGATATTGCGGCCATGCTGGCTGTCCTATCCAGTCGTTTGTTAGAGTATGAAAATGGAATGAAAATAAAAGGAGACCAGAAGAGATGAGAAAAACGAAGGAAAGAGTGGAAAGTGTGGAAAGCCTGGAGAGTGCGTTGAATGAAGTGAGGGAAGCGCAGCGAATCTTTGCGGAATTCAGCCAGGAACAGGTGGAT
>CALXAO010000079.1 GCA_944386295.1 uncultured Clostridia bacterium
GTATATCTGTTGCAGACAGCAGTTTCTTTTGTGCAAGTGCGGCGGCAATTTTCTCAAAGAAGTCCTTATTTAATGAAAGTATCTCTTTCGCTTTGCGATAATATTTTTCAATCTCTGTAGAAATTGCTTGTTCCTGAGCCGAGATAAGTTGTTCTGAACATCGATATTCTCCTTCGTATAGATGAAATCCACAGGTGCAGTTATTTACTACAAGATCTCTTGTTGCATCAAAAGCTTTATCTAAATCTTGCCGGCATCCAATATCAAAAATTCCAAACTTCTGTTCAAGGGCTGCCATACCTCCCAATGAACAGATAATGTCACTTACCTGCAAATAAAACGGAGTTTTGCTGTCGTCATTATAACCATGTGTAAAGCCTCCGCTTTTACCATCTTGACTATATGCAGAAGTCAGCGTCACACTTCCCGGACATAGCACTTCTGATATAACTGCGTGACCGGCCTCATGATATGCAATTTGCGAGATAAGTTGATTAGAATCGGAAAATTTGGCATAACAATCTTCTTGTGCATCATCGAAATCAATTTCTGTTGGAACATCAAAGATTGTTCGCATGCAGGCTTTCATGAAGTGTTCCATTGTAATGTTTTCCGCACGCTCATACCCTGCATACAGCCCGGCTTCATTGATGACAGTTTCCAATTCTGCACAGGATCTACCGTTCATGATTTTAGCAATTACGGCAGGCTCAACCTCGTCAATAAAGCTTTTAGATTTTAAATAATGTGCGATAATCTTTACAGCATCTTGACCACGAGGCGCTTCCACCTCAATCATTCGGTCAAACCGTCCCATGCGGCGAAGAGAATGCGGCAGGCAACGAATATTGTTTGCAGTAGCCAAAACGAACACCTGCTTACCTCGAACCTCATCAATACAAGATTGTACGGTAACATATTCTTCTGCATCGGGATGCCGTTCATCTCCGTTAGCGAATTTGTCCATATCATCAAGGTAAACGATAGACGGTGCATTTTGCTCTGCTTTATCGAAGGTGCCTTTGATTTTCTTGACAAAATCACCATTTGGAGAATCTTTACGGCAACAAAATACCTTACGACCACTTTCTTTAATCACAGCACTTGCCATTAGAGATTTACCGACACCGGGCTCTCCGTAAATCAAAAGGCCCTTTGGTGCAGTTACTCCCAGTTTATCATAGGCTTCTCTGTTTTTCAGCGTATCGCTGATTTGTTGCAGTTCCTTCTTAATAGAAGCGTAACCGATAATCTTATCAAATGTATTCATGTAAAACATCCTTTCCATTTCGTTGTACCTAAAGAATATCACAAGCGATGTCCCTTTTTTGTGCCATTATATCTTGTAAAATATAGATAATCAAAATATACTTGTTATGAGGTGAGGCCAAATGTATACGGCACAGTCGAAAAAGCTGTTGATTATCAATATCTTAGATATTTTAAAAAAATATACCGACGAAAATCACCGACTCAGTCAAAAGGAAATTGCGGACATTTTGAAAACGGAATATGATATGACTGTCAACAGAAAAGCGATTAAACGCAATCTGATGGATTTGATTGAATTCGGATATGAGATTGAATACAGCGAATCTGTGCGAATGATTCCGAACAAGGCAACGGGTGAGCTTGAGGAAAGCTATATTTTGTCGGATTTTTATCTTGTTCGTGATTTTACTGATAGCGAACTGCGGCTGCTCATTGACAGTCTCTTGTTTTCAAAGCATTTGCCGTACAGCCAGTGCAGGGAGCTTATCGAAAAATTAGAGGGACTTTCCAATCAGTATTTCCGTTCACGGGTAAAGCACATACAAACAATGCCGAATCTATCTTTGCATACAGGACAACTTTTTTACACAATCGAGGTGCTGGACGAGGCGATCAGCAAGGGAAGGCAGATTTCATTCACCTATAATGAATACGACACGGACAAAAAACTGCATCCGAGGAAAGATAGTGACGGCAAAGCGAGAAAATACATAATAAATCCCTATCAAATTGCCGCAACAAACGGGCGTTATTATTTAATTTGCAATTACGATAAATATGACAACGTTTCAAATTACCGCCTTGACCGTATCACGAATATCAAAATGTTGGAAACGCCCATAAAGCCAATGAAAACAGTCAAAGGACTAGAAAACGGTTTCGATTTACCCAAGCATATGGCGGAGCATATCTATATGTTCACAGGAGAAAGCAGAATCGTGACCTATCGGGCAAAAAAATACCTGCTTAACGACATCATCGACTGGTTCGGCGGCGGCGTCACCTTTTTTGATGAGACGGACGAGGATGTAAGCGTTCGGGTGCGTGTCAATTTTGCCGCCATGCGGCGGTGGGCGCTGCAATATGCTTTGCACGCAAAAATATTGTCTCCTGAACCGCTGGCGGAGCAGGTGAAAGAGGATATTAAGGAGGCTGCAGAGAATTATAATTTGTAATAAATTATAAAACATTCGATTTTAGGAAATAAGTTGCAAATCAAAATCGGTTATATGAATAGAGAGAATTGAAAAACAGTCTAGAAAGGAATTTTAAAATGGAAAACAAAGAAAGTGTAAACATTCCGAATAAAAGAATATACGATATTAATTACGAAACAGCAAAATTCTTCCACAGCTATCTTATGTCGGAAGATGGTAAATGGGCACTTGAATATTTCTTGCATCGTGGACTGAGTATCGATACGATAAAGCGTTTCAAACTTGGCGTATCGCCCGCATCAAAAGATAGCCTTTTCAAGCATCTAAAGGCTATCGGATTTAGTGACGATGAAATGCTTGCAGCAGGTGTAGTAAGAAAAAATGATGATTTTTTAGATATATTTCGCAACCGTCTAATGTTCCCGATTATAGATGTTCATGACATGGTTATAGCATTCATCGGCAAGATTGAGGATGATGGGTCATTCCCCAGATTTTTAAACACCTGCAACTCACCTGTATATACAAAATGTGACAATCTTTTTGGTATGAATTTTGCCCAAGCTGCATGTACCAAACAAATATTGTTGGTAGAGGGAACTATGGATGTCATTTCGTTGCATCAAGCGGGATTCACCAATGCGGTAGCTTCTTTAGGATGCAATCTTACAAAAGAACAGGCCAAGCTTTTGAAAAGATATACAAAAGAAGTTATTATTATGTATGATGCCGATGCCTCAGGTTGGGCAGGAGCGAAAAATGCAATAAATCTATTGGAAAATGAGGAACTTACAGTTAGAGTGCTGTTTGTCCCTGAAGGAAAAGATCCTGACGAATATATTGGAAAAAATGGTTCAGAAAGTTTTAAACAACTATTAAGTGATTCTGCAAACGATACAGTGGATTTTAGCATCAACAAATATCCATATAACCCGGATTTTGACGATGAGTTTGTAATTCCCGGTATTACAGAGGAAGTGTTACGTTTTAGTGACTGATTAACACCTTGACCGTATCACCAATATCAAAATGTAGGAAACGTCCATAAAGCCAATGAAACAAGTCAAAGAGGACTGGAAAAAAGCAACGGAAAAGTATTTCAATATTTAAAATAATGGAGGAAATTAAGTGTCAAAACAAGTTGAAACATTAAAGAAAGAATTAAACGAAATGTATAGAAAAGCTTTTGAAAATTGCGAAAAATGTAATTACGAGCATTGCAGTGCCCGCAGAAAGAAAAGCAAATGTAAAATCAAATATGATTATGCTGCTCATCTTGGCGAAAAATATGATGAAGGTGAATACAAGGTTCTTTGCGTGGGAAAAGAAGGATATGGCGAGCATAAGGAAGTTGAAAATGCAATTCCGATTTTTAATCCGGACACAAACAAGAAGTGTGCTAATCCGCATTATTTAGGAACGATTTACACGCTTGCATTATTAGACGGCAAAGAACCAGCAAGTGCAACATTTGGAGATTTGAAAGAATTTAACAAAATCCACGAGTATTATTGCTTAACAAATTATTTTAAATGTGCATTTTTAAAGGGAAATGATGACCCGAAAAATGTTCACGGGCTTTCGGTAACTAAGTATATGAAAGATCATTGCTATGAGATATTGCTTAAAGAAATCGAAATTTTGAAGCCCGACCTTGTTGTAATTCAAGGCAAATTTACAACGAATCCGTTTTGGAATGCACTGGAGAAAGAATATGAGGCAGAAATCTTATATGAGAACGCAAAAAGCAATATATCTCTATATAAATACACTCTAAAAAATCAAACATTTTGCATTCTTTGGAGTAATCATCCAGCTTCATGGGTTTGGACTAAAACATTAGACGATTTTAAAAAAGCAATCGACACATTTAAAAAAGAGTTTGCAAAAAATAAGGACGAAAATTCATTATGACTTATGTAATTTCCGATCTACACGGGTATCCGCTTGAAAAATTTAAGGCGTTACTCCAAAAGGCGGAGTTTTCCGATGATGATTTTCTCTACATATTAGGTGATGTGATTGACCGCAACGGCGATGGCGGTGTAGAAATGCTCTGCTGGCTTTTGGAACAGCCAAATGTTCAGCTGATTTTAGGCAACCACGAGGCAATGCTGTTATCCTGCGAATTTGTCTTAGATGAAATCACAGAAGAAAGCATTGCAGATTTCACGACCGAAAAGCTGGAACTTTTAAATACCTATATACAAAATGGCGGCGATGTAACACTGAGATCATTTAGAAAGCTTCAAAACATATCGCCTGATACCGTATCTTATATTTTTAAGTATCTGCACGATGTACCACTATATGAAACGGTTACGGCAGGTGGAAACGATTTTTTACTTGTGCATTCCGGCATTGACAACTTTGACAAGAATAAAAAATTGTCGCAGTATACTGTCGATAATTTTTTGTGGGCATGGCCGGAACTCACGGATGAATATTTTGATGATGTAATTACCGTTTTCGGCCACACGCCCACTATGTCATACGGGGAGCAGTATAAAGGTAAAATCATCAAAACAAAAACATGGATTGACATCGATGTGGGCATCGCATGCGGACAAAACCCTGTTTTGCTGCGCCTTGACGATCTGAAAGAATTTTATGCCGATTGAAGCGGAGGAGGGAAAACCGTGATTGTTATAGAAGGAAAATATAACTCGGCGATAGTTTATACAGACAAGCTTGAACCGTCTGCCGAGGGGCAAATAAGAACGCTGTGCAATCAGCCGTTTGCAGCCGGGAGTAACATCGCCGTTATGCCGGATGTTCATGCCGGAAAAGGCTGTACCATCGGTACGACCATGACAGTCGGTGAATTTGTTGTTCCCTGCCTTGTGGGGGTAGATATCGGATGCGGAATGCTGACGGTAATGCTCAAAGAAAAACGGCTTGATCTGCCAAAGCTGGACAGCTTTATCAGGCAGAATATCCCCAGCGGCAGAGATGTGCGGGAACGCCCGCACAGGAGCCACGGACGGATTGATCTTTCGGAACTGCGCTGTTATCGAAAATTTGACTCTCGCCGTGCGAAAGAAAGTCTTGGCACACTTGGCGGAGGAAACCACTTTATTGAGGTTGACAGGGATGATGAAGAAAATCTCTATCTTGTCATTCATACGGGAAGCCGAAATCCTGGACTTCGAGTGGCAGAATTGTATCAGAAAAAAGCCTATGAATCCGTTGGCGGTCGAAAACAAAATGAGATTTCCTATGAGCTTTCTCCCCTTACTGGTGATAGCAGAAATGACTACCTTGCCGATATGAAATTTATGCAAGAATTTGCGGCACTGAACCGCCGTATTATCAAAGAAGAAATTTTGGACGGAATGAAGCTTCACGAGAAAGAAGAATTCACAACGGTGCACAACTATATAGATACCGATGAAATGATTCTTCGCAAGGGAGCAGTTTCCGCAAAAACAGGTGAAAGACTGCTGATCCCAATCAATATGCGTGACGGTAGTCTGATTTGCACCGGACTTGGCAATGAGAAATGGAACTGTTCCGCACCGCACGGCGCAGGGCGAAAATACAGCCGGAAGGATGCGGAAGACAATTTCACTCTTTCTGCGTTTAAAGCATCTATGGAAGGAATTTTCACCACTTCAGTATCGAGAGAAACGCTTGACGAATGCCCGATGGCATATAAAGATATGAGTGAGATTCTGCAACAGATAAAAGACACAGTGGTAATTGATAAGGTGATTAAGCCGATTTATAATTTCAAGGCAAGCGAACACGTGAAAAAGTAAGTCGAGTAGTAAATAAAGTGCAAAAATGGCGGCAAGGATTTAACTTCCTGCCGCCATTCAGCTTATGCATAAATAATGTCTGTACTTACAATCTTGGCTGCTCTGTTTCGAATATTATTCTGATTTTCCTTGATTTCAAGCGGGTTGTCAGCTGCTCCGCTTCGGTCATTCCACCTTGATTGTCCGGCTTCGGCGAAGCGCTGATAATGTACGATTTCCCGTTCACGCAGGAATTTGATAGGATCTCTGACGTCCGGATCGTCTACCATGCGAAGGATATTGTCGTAGGTAACTCTTGCCTTTTGTTCTGGTGCGACCTTATACTGACAACATTCAGAATTCCTTTAAGGGGCGGTTTTTCAGAAATTCCAGTGGATTTCCACAGGCGGATTCTTCGTTCCCTTGACACGTTTGCCGACGACGATATAATCAATTAGGATTTCTACCATCTCACGGGTTAGATGCTTTACATCGGTGTACTGTTCAACCAAATCACGGCGATTATCACCGATACGCATCTTTTCCGCGATTTGGGTAATCTCCTTTTCGTTTTGGACTACCAAATGCTCCAACCGTTCGCGGTTTTGGATAAAATCCTTTGACATTTCACAATAATCGCCCTCTGTAATGAGTCCCTTGACCTTATCCATATAAAGCTCTCGAACGCCTTTTGAATACTCATCAATCGTCTTTCGATAGGCGAGAATATCCGTTTGCAGGCGTTCCCTTTGCTCCCGTAAGTTGCTGCAAAACTCGATGTTTTTCTCCAATTCGTCTTTATCCAAATACTCTCTTGACAATCGGTTCAACTCGTCTACTACAAGATGTTCCAATTTGTCCACCGAGATAAAGGAGCCGATACAGGCGTCCTTTGCCACATGGCGATTTGCACATTGCAGGTAGTGCCTGCCGCGATTTTTAGAGGAACGCATAACATAGCCGCAGCCCATGCAACGTACTTTCCTTGCAAACAGACAGACCGTGCCCACATTAAAGGGCTTTGCCCGTTCCTTCAAGCTTTTCTGCACGCTGTCCCACAGCTCACGGTCGATAATCGGCTCATGCGTCCCCTCCACAATGTACCAATCACTTTTGGGGCGAGGCCTGCACTGCTTTGTCTTATAGGACACGCTGCCGTATTTGCCCTGCACCATATTGCCAATATAAATTTCGTTTACCAGCATATCGGATATGGCAAAGTATTTCCAGAGCGTGCTGTTTTTACTTTTAGGCTGTTTATACCGTAGTCCGTGCAAACGCTTGTATTCGGTCGGATTGGGAATTCCTCGGTCATTGAGTATTCGAGCAATGGCGGTTTTTCCGTACCCTTTAGAAAAGAGGGTGAAAACTTCTCTTACAACAGCGGCGGCTTCCTCGTCGATAATCAGATGTCCCTTTTTGTCAGGGTCTTTCTTATAGCCGTAAAGGGCAAAGGCACCGATGTGAAAACCGTTGAGTCGTCTGTTTGTGAGAACGCTTCGGATGTTATCCGACATATCCTCAAGGTACCATTCATTTACAAGCCCGTTTATCTGACGAGATTTTTTGTTGCCTTTGTTGGCGGTGTCAGCGTTGTCCACGATGCTGACAAAACGAATACCCCATAACGGGAACAAGCCGTGAATGTACTTTTCCACCAACTCCAGCGCGCGGGTAAAACGGGACTGGGTTTTGCAGAGAACGATGTCAAAACGTCTTGCTTCGGCGTCGGCAAGCAGACGGTTAAACTCCGGACGGCGCCTATCCGCACCGGCATAATCGTCGTCGCTGTATATATTATAAATCTCCCACCCCTGTTCCATGGCGTACCCAAGCAGCATTGCCTTTTGATTTTGTATGCTGCCTGAATCGTCGGTTTCAAATTGCTTGTTCCTGTCTTCTTCGGATAAGCGGCAATATATAGCTACTTTCATATTTCCATCTCCTTAGAGATAGAACAAGCTGTTTTTGTATTTATTTTACCATGTGCAAACCGTTTTTTCATGTTCTTTCGCAAAAGTTCACGCTTTTGCTCCGCTCCATTTTGTTAATAAGCTGAATCCACATTTTCGTGAATTCCCCTTTTGTAGTAGTGCTTTCACCGCTTTTGAAAACACTTTTACATTCGGCTTTGGGTTGTTCGTTTGCCATAAAATTTGCCTCCCTTTTTATTGCTGATACACTATATGAAATGCAGCAAGTCCGCTATTCCATAAGTGTAATGCAATATGAGAAAGGGCATTTATTTTGGCAAGTAAAAAGCCCTTTGAAAACTAAAGAACTATTTTAGGGTCAGATATTGTTCAGTACTTTCTTCACAAAAACTCTCTGCTGAATAATGGAAACAATCCAATGTACAACCATACCGAAACCAAACATCAAAATGATAATGTTCATATTGAATTTGATTGCATTTGTGAGGTACAGGATGTAGAACAGTCCGTAATAAACAAAGTTGATTACAAGGGAATTTACGGCATTATATATTGTCATGCCGATTCCTATAAAGATGTTATCTATAATAACGCAACCCGCATAAGCAATATAGAAGGGTGCCAGCTTCAGAACAATTGCAAATACTTCGCCTGCATTTGACAGGTTTTCAGCATATTGGAAAAATGGCAGCCAAGCAGGAACGGAAACAGCCCACAGAAGGACAACGACGCCGCTGATTATGTAGTAGTTGGATTGCTTGAGATTTTTATAACCGTCCTTACAATCACTTCGTATAACCTCGGCAAGAGCGGAAACCGGTATCAGCAGCCACCCCCAAATAAAGTTGTTGGCAATCCAATAGTTACCTTGTTGTGCGACCAGATTAACCATCTTGCAAATCATAATTGCATAGACGAAATTGTCTGCAAACTGCTGAATACCCGAAAACATGCCGACTCTACACCAATCCTTTAATATTTTGATGTCGTTAATTTCAAACCGACAAGGTCTGATATGCGCTTGTGCATAAAGCAACCACAGGCTTATGACTGCAAGAATGATATTTACAATAATATTGGAAATCGCAACACCGTACACGCCGAAATTCGGTATAAGGAAAATGTCTGCAATGGCGGACAAAACCGTTCTAACGGCTAAAAAGATATAGAATTCTTGTCTTTGCCTACCACCACAAAAACCACATTAACAAAGCTTAAGATAATACCAATAGTAAAGGCAACGGTTTCAAGCCGTAAATAGTTACTTGTCGCAGCGATATTAATTTCACCTGGATTCATGGCGGAAATCAACACGCTACCGTAAATCAAAACACCGATTGAAAACAAAACATAGAGAGCAAAGGAAATTACTCCGGTTTTGAACACGCCTTCCGCATATTTGTCCTTGTCGTTTTTTATAATTTTGTTCAGAACAGAATACAGCGGAATGATCAAAAATGCCTGAAGCGTTTCGTTAATAAGATCAAACCATTCCATTTGACCGATAATGTCAAACGCATCCGGATGTTCGTTTGCGGAAATCAGAAAGGTTTTAATGGTTTGGTAAACGGCAGGAATCAGCGCCAGTGCGCAAAGGGATATCCAAAGCCGCCAGTTAAATTTTTTCAGATCCGATATTTTCTCTTTCATTGTTTTCCCCTCAGTATTAATTCTGAAATAGTCCAAAGATTTCTTAAATCTATCCTGTGCAGTCAGGTAAATATCCCGCAGCCGATCCTTCGCCTGCGGCCATTTGGGAAGTCTGCAGTAATAATACAGCTTCAAATTGTCCTTTATGATAAACGTGCAAAGACACTCCTTGAACAAAATCAACTGTCCCAAGCGCCCGTTGGCGTCCTGAAACGTGTGGACGCTTTCAAAACGGTAGTGGAAATCCAAAATCCCGTCAAGGGTCTTTGTGTGCAGCGTTATATTCCAAAGCAGCTTTTGCATCTGTGTCGACACTTTCTCGGGCGGGCAGGTATCTTTGCCACCGACCTCGTGGGGTAGCTTTTTGTATTCGCCGACGGCAAACCAATCCCTACGGCTGTCGCCGGTGCCGTTTTTTTAATATGAAATGAAGCTGCTTTATCAGTTTTTCGGTCACAATCAGATGCGCAGTGTCAATGATAAAGTTTATGCGGCGAAGTGATTGGCAGTTTCTAGAATGTCATCTATATTTAAGCTACCGCCTTTGATTTGACCTTGCTTTGCGTTTTTCAGAATTTGGAAAAGGTTTTTCGGCTCATTGACACGGGAATTTACCCGTTTGGGCGTTTCAGCAGTTTTCCAGTTTTGCCGGTCAGAAAAACGCCGGGGGTACGTCCGCAGGCGCAGTAATTGAGTACGCTTCGCTCGGATATATTCCATTTTTTGCCGTTTCGGCAACAGAAAGACAATTCATTTTCGTCACATATAGTATATCACATTATCGGCAAAAACACAATATTTTATTGTGACATTTATTCAATGTTTTTACCGATAACGGCAAAGTTATTTTTCAATCCCCCATTTTCCATTTCACTTTCGTTTAAAACTATTTCATTAAAGATTGCTTATTCAATGTATTTCGAATTAATCCGAAACAAGTGTTGAACTTGTGGGAAAAAAGTGCTATACTGAATTTGGACTTTAATACCCATTTGAAAGTGAAACAGACACCTATAAAAAAGAAAATAAGTATTCTATTTAAGATTATTTCTATGTTTTTAATGGATGCGGTACCGGGTATCAAAGTTGCCGGACCTATATACAACCAATTTAGGCAAGCTATAAAGGCGAACATAAGAGCTTGGCGGTTATTTTGAATATGTCTTACCGCCGCTTGAGGGATTATATGTGCAATGTATGCCTATCGGCTCTTATGATGACTAATTGCAAACAGTAGCAGCAATACACGTATATGTGTCGAGCTGAACGGTCACGGGTCTAATATCAGCGATACTCTCTATCATCACGAAATTTATTTTTCCGATCCGAGAAAGTGCGGCATAGTAACCTCAAAACAGTAGTCAGGCATTAGATAAAAAAGAAGTGAACAAAAAAAAATAAGTAACTTCCGGATCGAAGAAAAGTAATATGGATATAGCTGAATTTTGAAGATATACCCTTGAGCAGAATGAGGATAAAATGCGTGCGTTTTTTTGCGAGGACGCTTAGTAAACCGGCATTGCACAAATGAACAACATTTTGAATTCATCAGGGCAACTGTGAATATCCCAGCAATTTGGAAGGAATTGTTGAACGAACTGAAATTGTAAACGACATTAGCGTTACAAACACTCATGTGTATCCAAAGGATAAGACCGTATCTTTTCATGTAACATTATTTTTTTAATTAAGGATTCTTAAGAGCGGATGACGGCGTAGTTCCCGCGAGAATAATGGAGGAAAATATAAAGAAGTATAAAATGACCCGCACAATATCAGATCATCGGAATGAGCATGGGGATGCGTATGGGTCTTTCATTTGGGAGTGGTGTCGAGAACAGCCAAGGATAAACAGGTTACGGAATAATAAAATAATTAAAACATATGGTCATATTGCGAAAAATAGTAGAGGCAAAGCGGCAGTAAGATATTGCCGGACAAGTTTCGGCAGAAGTGTGCTTTTCAGGTATGAAGGAGGAAAAATGTATAGATTACTTATTGTTGAAGATGACAAAGGAATAACCGATGCAATTAAGGTTCAGGCACAGATGTGGAACCTGGAAGTCCATTGTGCTCAGAATTTTCGTAATATTATGTCAGAGTTTGCCGAGTTTTCTCCGCATATCGTTCTGCTGGATATTTCCCTGCCGTTTTTTAACGGATACCATTGGTGCAGCGAAATCCGAAGGGTCTCCAAAGTCCCCGTTATCTTTATCTCATCTGCAGCGGACAATATGAATATTGTGATGGCGGTGAATATGGGGGCAGATGACTTTATTGCCAAGCCCTTTGATCAGAATGTATTAATCGCCAAAATTCAGGCCATGCTACGTCGAACATATGACTTTGCCTCAGCTGTTCCGATTTTGGAACATCGCGGTGCCCTGCTCAATACCGGGGACAATACGCTGACTTTTCAGGAGAAAACTATACCTCTTACCAAGAATGAATACCGCATTTTGCTTGCCCTAATGGAAAACAAGGGTAAGGTAGTCAGTCGGGAAAAGTTGATGGAACGGCTATGGGAAACCGACAGCTTTGTGGATGAAAACACTCTTACCGTAAACGTTAACCGCCTGCGGAAAAAACTGGATGCTGCGGGACTTGAGGATTTTATCACTACAAAATTTGGCGTAGGATATCTTATCGGATGAAGGAGAAAATACAATGGAGCTTTTGAGAATGTATTTCAAACAGCAAAAACACGGAATTACCCTGTTCTTTGCCTGTTCCCTGATCTTTTTGTTTGCTTTCTTTCTGTACGATCTGCCCTTGGGCGCAGCCCTGTATCCCATTCTGCTCTGTCTGATTCTTTCTCTGTTTTTCTTTTTGTGGGATCTTTGGAATGTACGAAAAAAACACCGGAAGCTTGCAGAACTGTGTCGGCTTCCGGCCGAACTGATGGAGGATCTGCCGGGCGTACAGTCTACGGATGATGCGGATTACCAGGCGGTGATCGAAGCGCTGCTCCGGGAACAGAAGAGGCTCCAAACCGATTTTTCGGTTCGATATCAGGATATGGTAGATTATTACACCATCTGGGTTCACCAGATCAAAACACCTATTGCCTCCATGCGTCTCACTTTGCAAAATGAGGATACAGCCCTTTCCAGGCAATTGACGGAGGAACTGCAGCGAATTGAACAGTATGTGGAGATGGTGTTGGTCTTTCTGCGTCTTGATTCATCCTCCAATGATTATGTTTTCCGGGAACATGAGTTGGATCCGATTATCTGTGATGCCGTCAGAAAATTTGCCGGATCCTTTATTCGAAAAAAAATTCGGCTTTGCTATGAACCCATACACGATAAGGTACTGACTGATGAAAAATGGCTTTCCTTTGTCATCGAACAAGTGTTGTCGAACGCCATCAAATATACAAGAGAGGGGAGCATTACAATCACCATGGAAGATCCGAAAATACTCTGCATCCGGGATACAGGTATCGGGATTGCACCGGAAGATTTGCCTCGTGTATTTGAAAAAAACTACACCGCAAAAGAATTTGCAGCAATTTAGGACACCAAATAACGATCCAGTCCTCTGTAGACAGCGGGACAGTTGTACAGCTTGATTTAGAACAGATTAAGCTTCAGGTAGAATAACTTCTTACGAAAGTGTAAGAAGTTTAGAGGGAAATGTAAGCCGAATCTATGGCGAGTCATTTCCCTTTTTTGCTATAATAAACTTGCAAAAATAAAAAGGAGGAAACGTTTAATGAGTATTTTACAAGTCAATGCAGTAAAAAAAATATATACCACTCGCTTTGGAGGGAATCAGGTGCAGGCTCTTTCCAATGTCACCTTTGAGGTGGAAGAAGGAGAATATGTAGCGATTATGGGGGAATCCGGGTCGGGCAAGACAACGCTCTTGAATATCCTTGCCGCGCTGGATAAGCCCACCTCCGGATCCGTCCGTCTGGACGGAAAGGACCTGTCAAACATAAAAGAATCCGAAATAGCAGCTTTCCGGCGCGATAATCTGGGATTTGTTTTCCAGGATTTTAATTTGCTAGATACTTTCTCTCTGGAGGATAATATTTATCTGCCGTTGGTGCTTTCCGGAAAAAGTCCTGCGGAGATGAAGGAAAGGATAACACCGATCGCACAGCAGTTGGGACTCACATCCCTTTTAAAGAAGTATCCCTACGAGGTATCCGGCGGCCAGAAGCAGCGGGCAGCAGTAGCGAGGGCACTGATTACGAACCCCAGGCTTATCCTGGCGGACGAACCTACGGGCGCCCTCGATTCCAAATCCACAGATGAACTGTTGTATCTGTTTGGCGAAATCAATCGGAAGGGACAAACAATTTTAATGGTTACCCATTCAGTAAAAGCCGCGAGCCACGCAAGCAGGGTGCTGTTTATTAAAGACGGAGAGGTATATCACCAGATTTACCGTGGCTCCAGCACAGAAAACGAGCTTTATCAGAAAATATCCGATACCCTGACAATGCTGGCGACAGGCGGTGATTATAGATGAAAAAAGGAATTTACCGCACACTGGCGTGGACGGGCATAAAAAACAACAAAAAATTGTATATCCCATATATTCTGACCTGTATCGGCACGGTTATGATGTGCTACATCATTTCTTTTTTGAGCATTTCGCCTACCTTTGCGGCAATCAAGGGCGGAGAAACGGTTCAGGTTTTTCTCAACATGGGCTTTGGTGTGATGGCTGTATTTTCCCTGATTTTTCTTTTTTATACCAATTCCTTTTTGATTCGGCGCAGAAAGAAGGAGTTTGGTCTTTATAACATTCTGGGCCTAGGAAAACGGCATCTGGCAAAGGTCATGCTTTGGGAAACCCTAATGATTGCGGGAATGACCATTTTAGGCGGATTGTTTTTTGGCATTTTGCTGTCCAAATTTTCTGAGCTTTTCATGATAAAGATTCTAGGAGGAGCTGCTTCGGATACTTTTTCCATTGAGATATCCTCGGTAAGAAATACGGTTCTTCTTTTTCTCGGAATATTTCTGCTTGTTTTTCTCAATACCCTGCGTCAAATCCATCTGACTAATCCGATTCAGCTTCTGCACAGTGATCAAACCGGCGAGAAACCGCCGAAAGCCAATTGGATTGTAGCCGTTCTCGGCGCTGTTTTGTTAGGTGCTGCCTACTATCTGGCAGTAAGCATTCAG
>CALXAO010000080.1 GCA_944386295.1 uncultured Clostridia bacterium
ATACGCTTTGTTGCCGGAAATTCCGTCAAATTCTCTTAGAAGTTCTTTTTGTCGAGATGTCAGGTTCCGGGGGGTTTCCACTACAATCCGGGCATACATACTGCCCTTACCTCTAGCGTTCAAATTCGGTACACCTTTATTGCGATAGGTAAATACAGTGCCGTTTTGTGTACCTTCTGCAATTTTTTGGGTAGTTTTTGAGCCATCTATCATAGGAATCGAAATTTCACATCCTAAAGCTGCCTGCGTAAACGTAATGGGAATATCGCAATAAATATCAAATCCTCGCCGTTCAAAAATTGTGTGTGCTTTCACTCGGATTTCTATGTTTAAATTTCCGTTTGGGCCGCCTTTTTTTCCTCGACTACCTTCTCCCTTCAAGGATAAGGTCTGCCCATCAGCAATACCAGCGGGAACTGTGATTGTAATGTTCCGTTCTTTTTTTACCTGACCTGTTCCTCCGCAGGATTTGCAGGGATCGGTGATAACTTTTCCCGTACCGTAGCAAACAGGGCAGACCCGTTCACTCTGCATCATACCAAACATTGTTTGTGTTGTTTGACGAACACGTCCAGTTCCGTTACAATGTTTACAGGTTTGCGGAGAAGTTCCTTTTGCAGCTCCGGAGCCACTGCAGTCACCACAGTTTTCTTTACGGTAAATTGTTACGGTTTTTGTACAGCCGAATACTGCTTCTTCAAAAGTTAGAGTAAGTACTGCTTCTACGTCTTCGCCAGGAATGGCACTGCTTCGCCTGCGTCCAGAATTTCCGCCAAAAAAGTTCCCGAATACATCGCCGAAAATATCTCCCAGGTCAATATCTCCGTAAGAGGTGTATTGTGCACCACCCGGGCCATGTCCTCCGCCGTAATTGGGGTCTACTCCTGCATGTCCAAACTGGTCATATTTTTGACGCTTTTCTGTATTGGACAGCACCTCGTAGGCTTCGTTTACTTCCTTGAACTTCTGTTCTGCCTCTTTATTACCGGGATTTAAGTCAGGATGATACTGTTTTGCTAGTTTTCGGTAGGCTCTTTTCAACTCGTCCGCGGTTGCTGTTTTGGATACGCCGAGAACTTCATAATAATCTCTTTTATTTGCCATAGTATCCTCTTTATTTCATAAGTGTCAAAGGCAGAAAAATTGCCTTTGACACTTTGTTTTTTTTACTCAGTCGTTATCGTCGACCTTGTAATCGTCTACTGTTACATTGCCATCTGCATTTTGCTGTTGAGGTTCTCCCTGATCCTGAGCAACATTACCCTGTGGCTGCTGCTGGGCATAGATTTTTTCCGCAATCTTGTAGAAACGTTTCTGTAATTCTTCCGTGTCTGCTTTAATAGCGGTAGAATCATTCCCTTTCAAGGTTTCTTTCAGTTTTTCGATTTGTTCCGTAATCGGTGCCTTATCGGCATCTGTAAGTTTATCGCCCATTTCGTTCATGCTTTTTTCTGATTGGTAAATCAGTTGTTCCGCATTATTACGAATTTCGACGCCTTCCCGGCGCTTTTTGTCCTCAGCAGAAAATTTTTCCGCATCGGCAACGGCTTTGTCAATATCGTCTTTGGACATATTGCTAGACGCAGTAATGGTAATTTTTTGTTCTTTTCCTGTACCAAGATCCTTTGCACTGACATTTACTATACCATTCGCGTCAATATCAAAGGTAACCTCAATTTGCGGGACCTGTTTAGGAGCTGCAGGAATTCCGTCCAGATGGAAACGACCAAGGGTTTTATTGTCTGCTGCCATTTCCCGTTCGCCTTGAATTACGTGTACTTCTACCGATGTTTGATTATCGGCCGCGGTTGTGAAAATTTGGCTCTTTTTTACCGGAATAGTTGTATTGCGTTCAATCAGTTTTGTTGCAATTCCACCGTAAGTTTCTACACCCAGAGATAGGGGAGTAACATCCAACAGGACCAGGCCGGTAACATCGCCGCCTAAAATTCCTCCTTGAATAGCTGCTCCTACTGCGACACATTCATCTGGATTGATTCCTTTGTGAGGTTCCTTATTAATAAAAGATTTCAGCGCTTCCTGTACAGCTGGAATTCGAGAAGAGCCTCCGACCAAAATGACCTTGTCAATTTTTTCTGGGGTAAGTCCGGCATCGTTCATTGCTTTCTTTGTCGGCACCATAGTGGCTTCCACTAAGTCTGCGGTCAGTTCATTGAACTTTGCACGGGACAGAGTTACATCCAGATGCTTAGGTCCTTCCGCATCTGCTGTGATAAAGGGAAGATTGATATTTGTTGTTGTCATGCCAGATAACTCAATCTTTGCTTTTTCTGCAGCCTCTTTCAGACGCTGCATGGCCATTTTATCATTGGCCAAATTAATTCCTGTGCTCTTTTTAAATTCGTCAATTAAATATTTCATAATCCGGTCATCAAAATCATCGCCGCCCAAACGAGTATTACCGTTAGTTGCCATAACTTCGAACACACCATCGCCAATATCCAAAATAGAAACGTCGAATGTTCCACCGCCAAGATCGTAAACCATGATTTTTTGAGCTTGTTCTTTATCGACACCGTAAGCAAGAGCTGCTGCTGTCGGCTCGTTAATAATCCGAAGAACCTCCAGACCGGCAATGGTTCCTGCGTTTTTTGTCGCCTGTCGCTGTGCATCGCTAAAATAAGCGGGAACAGTAATAACAGCCTGCGTTACTTTTTCACCCAAATAAGCTTCGGCATCGGCCTTCAGTTTTTGCAGAATCATAGAAGAAATCATTTCCGGCGTATAATCCTTGCCGTCAATGTTGATCTTCCGGTCGGTTCCCATGTCTCGTTTAATAGAAATAATTGTGCGGTCTGGATTGGTAATCGCCTGGCGTTTTGCCACTTGGCCGACCATACGTTCCCCGGATTTAGAGAATGCAACCACAGAGGGGGTTGTTCTTGCTCCTTCTGCGTTTGCAATAACCACCGGTTCCCCACCTTCCATAATAGCGACACAAGAGTTTGTTGTGCCAAGATCTATACCGATAATTTTACCCATAATTAAATCCTCCTAAATATAAACAATAAATAATTTATAAACAAATTAATTGGCTACTTTTACCATAGCGTGTCGAATCATTCGGTCTCCCAAACGATATCCTTTTTGCAAAACTTGAGCAATCACATTTGCTTCCAAAGTTTCGTCTTCACAGTGAAGTACCGCATTGTGAATTTCAGGATCAAAGGGTTCTCCTTCCTGTCCTACAGCCGTTACACCTAAAGTTTCAAACGCTTGGGTTGTCTGCTGCAAAATCATTTCCACTCCCTGTTTTAAAGGAGAATCGTCGGCTGCTGCTGCCGCAAGGGCCCGTTCCAAATTATCAATAATCGGAAGCAGCGTGGCAACAGCATCTACTTTTGCATTTATATAGCAGGCGTCTTTTTCCGTTTTTGCGTGCTTTTTATAATTTTCAAAATCGGCGGCCAGTCGAATAAATTGATTTTGCCAGGGATTTTCCTCCGGTTTTGGAATTTCGGGCGTAACCTCTTCGGTACATTTCTCTGGATTCTCCTGAAGTTCTTTTTCTGTGGAATCATTTTTTTCTTTTTTCATTTTATCATCCCTTTCTTCTAATATTCTTCTGTAAGGTATTTTTGCAGCCGACAAATAAAATAGTTGCAACCGGCAATTGTTTTAGCATAATTCATACGGGTAGGCCCCATTAAACTTAGTCGGATGGGAATTTTGTCTCGACAAGTAACTGTAATCAAACTGGCTGCCGGATTCTGGAATAGGGTGTTTTCCATTCCGATCCGAATGTCAATTTTCTCTTCCGGCTGAAACGAAAGAATTGCTTCCAGAATATGTTCATGCTGAGAGAGAAAATGAACGAAGCGCCGGGCAGTATCAATATCCGAAAATTCTGGATAGTGCAGTAAATTTGCACTGCCCCCAATGTGCAGTTCGTAAGTCCGAAGTCTACTCAGAACTTGTTTTGCTGCTTTCGAAATACCTGCATGCTGCGGACAGTACGTGCGGATTTCATGTTCCAAAAGAGCAAAACGTACGGCACCAATAATGTCCACTGAAAACCCGGATAAAACCCGATTGCAGATTTGTGTCAGCTTTTCCGCATCTTCTGAAGTTGCTTCATGATCTGAACGCAGAAAATAATTTTTTACTGTTCCACTGGAGGAGATTGCCATCAAAGCGAAAATTTTTTTCCCCGCGGGAACAACCTCAAAGGTAAACATCCCATCGGTACTATTGGGGGAAACAGCAAAAACTGTACAGCCGGAAAAAACAGCCAACCGTTCTGCGGCTGTACGGACCATATCTTCCAGCCCGACACTTTCTTCAAATAGTCCGTCCAGTGCCGCCCTATCCCTGGGCAAAAGCCGATATGGATTCAGTGCGTTTGTAACATAAAAACGATAACCGAGGTTGGATGGAATTCTTCCGGAGGAAGTATGGGTTTTTACCAAATATCCCAATTGTTCCAATTCTGACATTTCATTCCGCACGGTAGCCGAGGAAACACTTAGATTCTCTCGGTCCAGAAGTGCTTTGGAGCCTACCGGTTCTCCAGTTTCAATATATGCCGAAATAATTGCCGCTAAAATTCTCTTTTTCCGTTCATCCAAATACACGTTTTTCACCTTCTTTGCTCCGATGTATCTGATGTCTGCCTGGTAGATGTTAGCACTCTTACTAGCTGAGTGCTAACATGAAATAATGTACCACTTTTTTCCTTATTTGTCAATAGGGTAGTGGCCATTTTTATAAAAATGTCGTAATTTTGCCGCATTGTACATGCGAATCAAAAGTTTCGAAACATTTTTCTGAGAATTTCCCCCGTTTTCTTGACAAACGGTTCAAAATATGTTATTCTATTTCTATATAAGAAACAGAGGGATTATATTGAAACATAAAACTTTATATTATGGCTTGCTGACTTGGTATCCGTTGGTTTCTTCCGTTATTATGCTGTTAGTCTGGGAGTTGGGAAGCGTAATCGGGATGCCGTTCTGCGGAATGTTTTTTTTCCGGCTTACGGAATTGACTGTTCTCTATTTTACCAACTTCAGCGGTACATTGATTTGGATTATGCTAATTGGTTATTTGCTGTGTCATTTGGTTCTAATTGTTTTTCCAATTTTATTTTGTCGAAAAAAGAAACCGCTGTTTTGCTGGATTCCAGCAACGCTGTTTTTGGCTGATACTGCTCTAATAGTCTTTGCGATGATTGATGTAGGAATAGAATCCTATTATCTGATCAATTTATCTGAACATTTGATTTACGGAGTTCTACTACTTTGGGTTAGTTTTACGTCCGGAAAAAAGAGGATCTGAAGGGTATTTTTTCCGGAAATGAGAAATTTATGTGAGAAAAGAATTAGTTGTAATTTTTTCAGATATTTTTGTTTATATCGATACAACCTGAGTCTCTGATTAAGCTTCCGATAAAGTAATGTTTTTAATATTTTAATTGACTGAAATATAGGGATTGTTTTTCCAAAGAAACCGCCATGGTTTTTCTTTGGTTTCGGTTGCATAGGCAATGTTGATTCGCGGCGTAGTTAAAATCTGTGTGTCCGGAACCTGTTTGCCTTCGGCAAAAAATGTATCCGAGCAAAGGTCTGTGCCATAATCGGACAGAGTTACTTCTAATGCCTGGCACAGTTTTCCTGGTCCGGAGCAGAGCTGTCGGATATTCTGCGTATGCCGGTTTTTCTGCATTCGCGCAATTCCGTCTACGGGTTCTAGGGCACGAATCAAAACACACCCTGGAACTCCAGGCCGATCAACAGCAATATTTAGACAACAATGTATACCGTAAATTAAATATACATAGGCGTGTCCTCCTTCTCCAAACAACACCTCAGTCCGGGGTGTTTTTCCTTTGTTTGCGTGTGCTGCATCGTCTCCTAGGCCAAGATATGCTTCTGTTTCCACAATTTTTCCGGATAGTCGTGTTCCGTCGGGTGTAATACGGACTAATGTGACACCGATTAATCTTCGGGCCACGTTTAAGGCTGAGTTTTGATAAAAATCTCTGGACAGTTTCATTGATTCAACTCCTAACGTAAATGAGGAAAGACCGATAGACTTCGTTCCAGAATTCCGTGAAAATGTGCAATTGCCGTACCGTAATTGGTAAACGGAATTCCCTGATCTTCAGCACATTTCATTCGGAAACGAACTTCCCGTTCTGTCAACATACAGCCGCCGCAATGAATGATAAGTTGAAAGGAAGACAGATCTTCTGGAAAGTCATGGCCAGAGCAAGTGCGGATACACAGTTCTTTTCCCGTATATTCCAATAACCATCTGGGCAACTTTACAGTTCCGATATCTTCGCATTGGCGGTGGTGCGAGCACCCCTCTGCGATCAGTACATTGTCATGATTACTTAATTGTGCGATTGCTTTGACTCCCTGAACAGCGGTTTCCAGGAATCCTTTGTACCTTGCCATAAGAATAGAAAACGAGGTCAAAGGAATGCTGTTTGGAATAATTTGGTTGACTATTCCAAAGACCTGACTGTCTGTAATAACCATTGCTGGAGGCCGTTTCAAACCGCTCAGAGTTTGCACTAAGGTGTTTTCTTTTGTAACAAGAGCAATTCCGCCGGAATCCAAAATATCCCGCAATGTTTGCTGTTGGGGCAGAATTATGCGTCCTCTGGGAGCTGCGCTATCAATAGGTGTAACTAAAATAACCGTATCCTCTGGATGAAGCAAATCGCCCACCAAATGTTTGGGCTTGGTTTCTTTTTCTGCAATGTGTGCCAACGCTTCCTTTAGTTCCCAGATTCCAGCTCCCGTTTTTGCAGAAACTGCAAGATTTCCGGCTGGAATCAAATGTTCTGGAAACAGGTCAATTTTGTTGTATACAAGTAAAAACGGGATTTTTTTATCTTTAAATAGAATAAGAAGTTCCTGTTCATAAGGACCAATACCGGTATTGCAGTCTGTGACCAATACTGCGGCATCAATCCGGTTGAGCGTCTGCCGGGTTTTTCGGACTCGTAATTCCCCTAGTGTACCATCGTCATCAAAGCCTGGAGTGTCAATCAGTACAACAGGTCCTAAAGGAAGAAGTTCCATGGCCTTTGCGACAGGGTCGGTTGTGGTTCCAGGAATTCCAGAAACTACAGAAATATCTTGTCCAGTAATTCGGTTGACAAGACTGGATTTGCCCGCATTGCGTCGTCCAAAAAATCCGATATGAAACCGTTCGGCAGAAACAGTTGTTTGCAGTGACATGGCGATTCCTCCTGTCAAATTAAAAACGGAAATCTCGTTTTCCGTTTTCAATTTTTTCAAGCCATTCTTTACAGAGCTGGCGAACTTTTTCGTTAGAAATCTGTTTTAATTCATTTACAATGACTTGTTCTCCTACCTTTTTTGTTTCAGGCGAGGCATAGTCTGTCAGGTATTCTTTCAGCGTTATAATTGCGTTTGGCTGACAGCAGTTTTGAATTTGCTTTGCTTTGCACAGACTCATAAACCTGTCTCCGGTTCTGCCTTCCCGGTAACAGGCCGTACAAAAAGATGGTATGTATCCCAATTCCATCAACCATCGAACCACTTCATCCAGTGTTCGTTTGTCGCTGACATCAAATTGCTCGGAACATTCGTCTTCCGGTTCTTCTTCCGCATAACCGCCGACACTTGTTCGAGATGCGCCACTAACTTGAGACACTCCCAATCGAATTACTTTTTCTCGGACGGCTTTGCTTTCCCTTGTGGAAATAATCATGCCAGTATAGGGAACAGAAATCCGGATTAATGCACAGATTTTCGCAAAAGCTTCATCATCAATTCCATTGTCAAAGGTATCTGGGTCTATATCATCCGCTCGCTTCAGGCGGGGGACGCTAATAGTGTGTGGACCTACTCCAAACACTGTCTCCAGATGCTCTGCATGCATAAGCAGGGCTGTAAATTCATACCGATAACGTTCCAAACCAAACAAAACACCTAATCCTACATCGTCAATCCCGCCTTCCATTGCCCGATCCATAGCTTCAGTATGGTATGCATAGTTGTGTTTCGGTCCGGTGGGATGAAGTTGTTCATAGCTTTCTTTATGATAGGTTTCCTGAAACAAAATGTACGTTCCAATACCTGCGTCTTTTAGCTTTCTGTAATTTTCCACTGTAGTTGCGGCGATGTTCACATTAACTCTTCGGATCGCGCCGTTTTTGTGATGAATACTGTAAATGGTTTGGATACATTCCAGAATATATTCAATAGGGTTGTTAACCGGATCTTCTCCTGATTCAATGGCCAGCCGTTTATGTCCCATATCTTGCAGGGCAGTTACTTCCCGTACAATTTCTTCCTGAGTCAGTTTCTTACGGACAATGTGCTTGTTTTTTAAATGATAAGGACAGTATACACAACCATTGATACAATAATTAGATAGGTACAGCGGCGCAAACATAACAATACGGTTGCCATAAAAGTCTTTTTTAATTTGCTCTGCTAGGTCGTAAATTTCCTGAATCTTTTCCGGGATCTGACAAGCTAGAAGCACGGATGCTTCCCGGTGCGTCAGGCCTTTTCGTTCCTTTGCTTTTTCAATCAACTGTGAAATTAATATTTTGTTCTCTTTGTTTGCTTCCGCGTAGGCCAGGGTTGCTAAGATTTCCTCATGGCAGATGAATTCCTCAGCTTTTTTTGAATTTGGGTTATACATAACAATGTTCCTTTCTTTCGGGGCGGAAGGTTCCTTCCCGTTAGTTAAAATAGTTTATTGCAGGCTGTCACCACGGGCGACAACAGTTTGATACCCGATTTGTTTGATTTGTTCTTTTAGAATTGCAAAACCTTCTATTGCTTCCAATCCGACGCTGAGTTTGTTGTCATAAAGCTGATATTTTCCCCGGACTTCCGGCGGGGACAGATTAGGCATAATGACGTTGGCTCCCGCTAAAATTCCTGCTTCCCGTCCGCCGGGCGTCAAGGTGTTTAGCGCAGTTGTTGCCGGTAAAAGGGTCTTTGGCAAAGTTAAGCGGAGCAGGGCCAGGAGCATTAATGTCTGTTGCAGCGTTCCTGCTGATTTCTGTGCAAAAGGCGTCTGACTGTGTGGTAAAAAAGGACCAATACCGATCATATGGGGACGAAATTCTTCAGCAAATGCCACCTCTTGTGCTAAATCTTTCTTTGTTTGTCCTGGAGTTCCCACCATAAAGCCACATCCAACCTGATATCCGATCTCTTTTAGCTGATATAAACACTGGATACGATGTTCCCAGGACATGGGAGTAGGATGAAGTTGCCGATAATGAATTGGATTTGCAGTTTCATGCCGGAGCAAATATCTGTCAGCCCCTGCCTGAAAACAAGCCAGGTAACTGTCCCTGGAGCGTTCTCCTAAAGATAGAGTCAGTGCACAATCTGGATATTCTTTTTTTATAGCCTGAATCAACGGAATCAATTGTAGGTCTGTAAAATAAGGGTCTTCCCCCCCTTGAAGCACAAAGGTTCGAAAGCCGGATTTGTACCCATTTCGGCAGGCAAGTAGGATTTCCTCTTTAGATAACCGATAACGTTGTGCCTTAGTGTTGCCTTTTCGGATCCCGCAGTAATAACAGTTGTTTCGGCAATAACTGCTAATTTCAATTAGACCTCGGACATATACGTCGGTCCCGTAATACTGTTTCCGGACAGCGGCCGCCCGATTAAATAAGTATTGGATAGTATCTTCTGAGGGATCTGTCAGCAATTGTTCAATTTCTTCTGGCGGCAGATGTTGATGACTTGCCAGCCAATCAATTCGATTCCAGTTATCCATGGTTGGTAATGACACTGGAATATGCTGTTTTCACACTAATCCCTGGGAGTTTCCCGATTTTTCCGGCTAATGCACTGATTGTATCCTGGGGAGCATCAATGGCAATACTGACAATGTGGATATGTTTTTCCCGATAGGGAATCCCCATTCGGCCTATAATATATGGACCGTATTCATGCAGAAGGTGATTAAGATTCTCCACAGCATCAGTGTTTTCAACAATAATACCCATGACAGCAACTCTTTTCATAAATATATCTCCTAAAAAATCCGCTCGAAAAAGAGCGGAATGATGTTAAAAAACAACTTTTTACTCTTCTATTTTGGAAAATTCCTCATATCAGATGATAGAATACTGTTTAATTTTTCTTTTGGAACAAAGGCCTAAAAAATGAAATTTGGAATATATTGTTCTTATCAAAAAGCTGAAGTACTAGAGAATTGCTGCGGAATGTTAAAACGGATTTTTTCCTGCAAATATATCTTTATAAAAGACACCTACAAACCATTTCTTCTTCGGCATGCTGAAATTGGATTGCAAGATTGAAAGAATTAGGGGAAAAATGTACTGCACGCCAAATTCCGGAGGGTGTTGATTTTGCAGCATACGGGATTATAATTGCTGTTGAACCATATTTAATCCAAATAAGAATAAAGGCTATGAACATAACGTCGGTTTTATCATAGCGAGTAAAGATCTTTCGGAACTCCTTGAACCGACAAAATAGCAGCCTTTCAACAATGTTCCGTCGTGTCGTATTCCCACGGTTCTCTACGGTTTTTCTTGGGTGGAACTATCGTTCATAGCCTCAGATTTTTGCAAGACTACGGGTTTCATCGCTGACAACTTTATCATCTGCGGATACCACATGAAGCTTGGTGTTCCAACCGCCTTTTGATTTGCCGATTGCTTGTTTCCCGAGTTTTTTAGAGTCCCGTGTCCGTCAGGGTAAACTTTGCGGGAACACCTGTTTTCGGTGATATACAAAATAGCGTTGATAAAATCTCGGTTATCTGTTTGAATAGGAAAGTAACCGGCTATCCGTTCATATTGTGCATCACTTATTTTCATATGTTTATTATATCATTTTTTTATATTTGTGTCAACACTACCTAGTACGGTGGGCGATTGCGTCCGGTTTTGTAAAAAAATTAATCATGAGAATATTCGGTGCCATGCAGATTATTGCAAGGCCCAACCTGGACTGTAAGATTCCTGTTTCAGAAGATTGTCTTATTTGTGAAACATAGGCACGTGTCCTCAAAAAAATCGGGTACGATAACCGGATTCGTTTGAACCCCCGTTTTGAACAAGATTTTTGTAGAAGAAATTGAAAAAGCAAAACAAACGCTTTCTTTATTTCAGTAATATTTAACCTCCAAGGTAGGCTTTCTTTATTTCCTCACTTTGCATTAATTCCGAACCCGTTCCCGAGAAAGAAACGGCACCATTTTCCAAAACATAGGCATTATTAGATATTGCAAGAGATTTTCCAGCGTTTTGTTCTACCAAGAGAATGGTTGTACCGTCCTTGTTGAATTTTTTTATAATATCAAAAACTTCATCTACCAAAATAGGGGAAAGTCCCATGGAAGGTTCATCCAGCATTAAAAGGGCGGGCTTGCACATCATGGCTCTTCCCATAGCAAGCATCTGCTGTTCTCCGCCGGAAAGCGTACCTGCAATTTGGTTTTTGCGCTCCTTCAACCGGGGAAACCATTCATAAATTTCCTCGACATCCTGTTTAACTTCTTTCATGTTTTTATGAACATATCCACCCATAAGCAGATTGTCATAAACAGAAAGCTCCTGAAAAATCCGTCTTCCTTCCGGAACCTGGCTCATTCCGAGTTGTACAATTTTGTGACAAGGCATTTTAGTAATATCACGCCCCTCATAGGAAACCGAACCGCTACGAATGGGAATCAGTCCCATGATACTTTGCATTGTTGTTGTTTTTCCAGCACCGTTTGCGCCGATCAGTGTAACAATTTCACCTTTTTCTACACGAAACGAAATACCTTTCAGTGCTTGAATTACACCGTAAAAAACCTCGAGATTATTGACTTCAAGCATTGCCATGCGTTCATCCCATACTTTCTGTAATTTTTATTCTCCGATGTAGGCTTTAATTACGTTCGGATCGTTCAAAACCTGTCTAGTTTCCCCTTGTGCTAAAACTGTGCCGAAATTAAGAACCGTAAGTTCATCGCAAAGTCCGGAAACAAATTTCATATCATGCTCAATCAAAAGGATGGTCATATCAAATTTGTCCCGGATTAACCGAATGGTATTCATCAGTTCTGTTGTTTCATTAGGGTTCATTCCGGCTGCAGGTTCATCCAAAAGCAAAAGTTTTGGATTGGTTGCCATTGCACGGGCAATTTCTAGTTTTCGCTGCTTTCCGTACGGAAGATTACAGGAAAGATTGTTTCGGTCATCTTCCAAATCAAAAATCCGGAGAAGTTCTTTTGCCTTTTCTCTCATTTCCCTTTCAATTCTGAAATGATGGGGGAGGCGCAGAACAGAGGTTAAAATGCTGCATTTGTATTCCGGACGTGAAGACAATCCAACCATAACATTCCGGATCACGGTCATATTATTGAACAGGCGGATGTTTTGAAATGTTCTTGCAATCCCTTTGCGATTAATTGTTTCCTGATTTTTTCCGGTTAAATTTTCGCCATCAAGATAAAAATTGCCAAAGGTTGGTTTATATACACCTGTTAACATATTAAACACCGTAGTTTTTCCGGCACCGTTCGGTCCCACAAGGCCGTACAACTGATTTTTCTTTATGGAAAGATTAAGAGCTTGAACCGCTTTCAATCCACCAAAAGAAATGCCCAGGTCCTTGGTTTCCATTAAATAGTCTGCCATTTTTTATCCTACCTTTTAATATTGCATTGTTTATTTTTCTTTTTTCGGCGGATCTGCTTTATAAGGATCCTGCGGTGTAGCATCTACACTTATAATTTCGTCCATTTCAATTTTTGTTGGAATATTTGCCCAATATGCTTTGTCATCATTTTGGATTGCAGGGTCTACTTTGGGCTTTTTCACTTTTGCAATCAGACTTTTCAGATTATATTTTCCCCGAACTCTGCTTAATGCCGGTGCGTTATTGTAAATTACAATTAAAATAAGCAATAAAGAATATAGAAGATTCTGTAGCACAGCTAGGTCACCAGTTAAAACAGTAGCTAACTTCAGGTTTAAAAATGTAATTAAAGTTGCTGCAATTATGGAACCGTTGATGTTTCCCATTCCGCCTAAAACAACCATAACCAGAATTTCAATGGAATAGTTGTAGCCAAATTTGGCGCTTTGTACCTGAAAGTTACTGTAACTGTATAAAACACCTGCAATTCCGGCAAAGAGAGAAGAAACAAGAAATACGATAAGCTTGTATTTTGTAACGTTGATACCGGTAGCGCAAGCTGCAATTTCATTGTCACGTATGGCAGTGATGGCTCTGCCATGCTTGCTTCTCATCAGATTTTGAATTACAGCTAGGGCAACTATGACAATAATAAACGCATAAATAAATAAGTATTCGCGATTGTAGCGAGGTGTTTTTAAGCCCAATGCGCCTCCAAAAGTATCAGCCGATGTATTTTGAAAGATAGATTTTACGATTTCCCCAAAAGCCAGGGTTACAATTGCCAAATAATCTCCTTTCAGTCGAAGAGCAGGCAATCCGATTACGAAGCCGCAAACGGCAGCAACTGCGCCACCAACAGCAATAGCAATAATAAACGTCAGGATACCGTTTCCTAAAATGGGCTCCAGCAGGGCAGCCGTTTTCCCTCCTAAATATGCACCGACACACATAAACCCGGCATGTCCCAAAGAAAGCTCGCCCAAAAATCCGACAACCAGGCTTAGAGATAGGGCTAACAAAATACTGATTGAAATTTTTTCAAGAAGATAAATGGTGGATATTTTAAGATTTCCGGAAAAAGAAAGAATTGAAAAAAGCGTCGTTGACAACGCAATTACGATGTAATTTGCAAAATGATTCCATTTGATCCTGCTAAGGCGAGATCTTTGATTATTTATAACCATAATTGTATTACACCTTCTCTCTTCTTTTTTTGCCTAGGAAGCCAGACGGTTTGACTAAAAGTATAATGATCAAAATAGAAAATTCGATGGCATCTACATAGGGACTCAATACAGGAATTTTGGCTACAATATTTTCTACAAGACCTAAGAGTATCCCTCCAAGCATAGCTCCAGGGATTGAGCCGATTCCACCGATAACAGCAGCCGTAAACGCTTTGATTCCGGGAGAAGAACCGAACGTGTTGGAAATGCTGGGGGATTTTAGCAGATAAAACAATCCGGCCAACGCTGCCAAAGCGCTTCCAATAGCAAAGGTAATTGTAATAATTTTATTTACATTAATTCCCATTAATTGGGCTGCATTGCGATCCTCGGATACGGCGATCATAGCTCTGCCGGTCTGAGTATATTTAACAAACAGGGTTAAAATTGTCATAACAATAATCGTACATATAAGGGTCAAAACTGTGTACATTTGAATTTTCAACGAACCGATTTGCAAAAGCCCCAAATCCACAATGTTTACCATTTTAGGCGCGGAGCCGAAGATAATCTGGGCTAGGCTCTGCAAAAAATAACTTACCCCTATAGTTGTAATTAAAACGGCTAGGGGAGAAGCGCCCCGCAACGGTTTATACGCCACTTTTTCAATGACGATTCCCAAAATAACACAGCAAATTACAGCCATGGCAATTGCTAAAAGAGGCATCCCAGAGAAATTCATAAAAACTAAAATTGTATAACCGCCCACCATGATAATATCTCCGTGGGCAAAATTCAGCATTTTGGCAATTCCGTACACCATGGTATAGCCCAAAGCAATCATGGCATAGACGCCGCCCATACTTAAACCGTTTATCAGAGTCGTAATAATATCCAACGTCTCAATCTCCATGTAAAAAGTAGTGATATCGCACAATCAAAAAATTGACTGTGCGATACGTTTTTCAATATGTTACCAGTTACTTTGCTTCTTTGATGATGTATTTCACAGCCGATTTATTTACATAACCGTTTTCATCCCATGTGATATTATTTCCGGTTACGCCAGAGAAAGTATATCCGCCTTGGAATACTGTCTTCATTTTTTCACATAGGTCCGACGCTGAAATAGAAACATCGTTTATCTCTGCCTGTTTCATCGCGCCGTAAATTGCATAAATACAGTCATACGCGGAGGCTGCAAACTGATTTAGAGTTTCGGTACCGTATTTCTCGACATATTTATCTATAAATTCTTTTGCAGAACCGTCGGAAGCTTTGGAGTTAAAATGTGACAGCATAGAAACTTCCTGGGGAATGGCATCGAGGTCAAATCCTTTCACGGAATCAATACCGTCAAAACCGTCGCAGCCATAGTAGACGGCCGATGCTGAAATAATAGATTTTCCCTGTTTCATAAACAGTGAAGCCGGCTGATAATAAATCGGCATGAAAATAAACTCGCAATTTTTTAAACTTTCAAGTTGCGTTGTAAAGTCGGAAGCATTCGCATCGGTAAAAGAGGTGTCAATTGTCGTAACAGATGGATCAAGATTAGCTTTAAACTGTGTGTAAATTCCCTGGGAATAGTTATCATCGGCTTTGTAAAAAATGCCGATCGTTTTACCCTGATAGGCTTCGTTTACATATTCGGCAGCAACTTTACCCTGGTTTCCGTCTGCAAAGCACATTTGGTATCCATTATCATACTGCGGAATATCATCGTTAGAAGCAGAAGGAGTAATGAAAAACAGGTTATCATCTTTTGAAAGATTTGTAAACTCAATACCGGGAAGCGATGTAACACAGCCCAAAGAAATCTGCATGCCCTTTTCATAAAGGGAAGCATAGTTAGTAGCGACTTTTGTGGCATCGTTCATATCGTCAGTTGAAATCAATACAAAATCAACACCATTGAGTCCTCCAGCGTTGTTGATTTCTTCAATTGCCATTTCTGCTCCATTTTTTACCGCAATACCATAAGTAGAAGCACTGCCGGTCAAGGGGGCGCTTACACCGATAACATATGCATCCTTACTGTTTTGTTTTTCGCAACCTGCGAACAGACCAGTAAGCAGGACCAGGCAAGTTAAAATACATGCCATTTTTTTTAGATTTTTCATTTTGCATCTTTCCCTTCTTCCTTTAATTTAAAAAAAGTGTTCATAACCCATTGCTGTTATGAACACTCGTTATGGTGCGGGTGACAGGACTTGAACCTGCACAGCTTTTCAACCATTAGAACCTGAATCTAACGCGTCTGCCAATTCCGCCACACCCGCAACTTACATCAAAAATCATTCCATAGATTTTCAACTGCTCAATAATTATAGCATATCTTTTCTTTTTTGTCAATAGTCTGTCTGTGTCATTTATGTAAAATGTTGAAATCAATAAATTTTTAACTTTTTTGCAAAATTTTCTTTCTTCCCTTGACAAACGGGTAAAAATTCGTTATACTAATAAAAGCAGCTTGGGGGCGTAGCTCAGCTGGGAGAGCGTACGGTTCGCATCCGTAAGGTCGAGAGTTCGATCCTCTTCGTCTCCACCATGTAATGCATTGCATTACAAAAGAGGAAAGAATGTTATTCTGTCATTCTTTCCTCTTTTATTATACGTAAAATCTGTGATAAAAGAGGTAAAATATATGCAGTAACGATCAAACAATATGGCAGGACAATTTCCTACTGGATTCGAGAAGAGATGCCGATTGGGATGGACTGGCGTGATTATTTTAATCTTGATAAAGTGAAATAAATAAGCGTGGATAGATATTACGCCTGAATCTGAAAGAAGAATACGGAGACCGATTTGTGCTGCATAGTAGGATCAATGTGGCTCTTTGGATAAATAAGGAAGAAATTATCGCAGAAATTGAGAAATGTGTTCCATGTCTTATTGGTGAGTTTAGAAAACTTTCGGCAGATTATCGTCGTTGCAAAAAATATGGTTCTTATGATTAAAATTTTAAAAAGGGGTTATCATGGATCATTTTAAATTGGTGGCACCGTATGCGCCTACAGGAGATCAGCCGCAGGCAATAGAAAAGCTTGTGATGGGTTTGAAAAAAGGATTAAAAGCACAGACGCTGCTCGGTGTGACAGGTTCCGGAAAAACCTTTACAATGGCCAATATTATTGCCAATATAAATAAACCGACTTTGATTTTAGCGCACAACAAAACACTTGCTGCACAGCTATATTCAGAATTCCGGGAATTTTTTCCGGAAAATGCTGTAGAGTACTTTGTTTCCTATTACGACTATTATCAGCCAGAAGCGTATATTCCGCATACGGACACTTATATTGAAAAAGATATGAGTATCAATGAGGAAATCGACCGGCTACGACATTCTGCAACCTGTGCACTGTTTGAGCGGCGAGATGTAATTATTGTTTCTAGTGTTTCCTGTATTTACTCTCTTGGGGATCCTATGGAATACCGAAATTCTATTGCGTCCATTCGGGTTGGGCAGAAAAAAGACCGGGAAGAATTCTTAAAGGAACTGGTTAATATCCGTTATACGAGGCACGACCTGGACATCGCCAGAGGAACCTTCCGGGTACGTGGGGATGTCGTAGAGGTTTTCCCTGTAGCTTCGGGAGAAAGCGTTGTCCGTGTGGAGTTTTTTGACGATGAAGTGGAGCGGATTACAGAACTGAATCCGGTGACGGGGGAAGTGCTTCGGCGTATGGATTATACGGCAATTTTTCCCGCAGTGCATTATGTAACTTCTCCAGATAAAATGGATCAGGCTATTAATGAAATTTTGCGGGAAATGGAATCCCAAGTAGAACTATTTCAGAGGGAACATAAACTAATTGAAGCACAGCGGATTTCCGAAAGAACTATGTTTGATGTGGAATTTCTTAGACAGGTTGGATACTGCCGCGGTGTGGAAAATTATTCCCGAATTCTTTCCGGCCGTCCACCCGGTTCTATTCCCTATACACTATTGGACTATTTCCCAAAAGATTTTTTATTGTTTGTGGATGAGAGCCATGTAACTCTTCCCCAGGTACGTGGTATGGGCGGAGGCGATTATGCCCGAAAAAAGAGCCTAGTGGATTATGGATTCCGTTTGCCGTCTGCATATGATAACCGGCCGTTGTCTTTTGAAGAGTTCCAGCAGAAAATTTCGCAGGTTATCTGTGTATCTGCTACGCCTGGAAGCTATGAACGAGAACATTCACAGCAGATTGTAGAACAGATTATTCGTCCTACTGGATTGTTGGATCCTCTTGTAGAGGTTCGTCCTACAGAAGGGCAGATCGATGATTTACTGAAAGAAATCTTGCTGCGGGTAGAAAAGAAAGAACGGGTTTTGGTAGTTACGCTGACAAAGCGGCTTGCTGAATCTCTAGCCGACTATCTTGGCAAAATGAATGTTCGGGTAAAATATTTGCATCACGACGTAGATACCCTGGACCGGATTCAAATCCTTCGGGACCTGCGCAGTGGAGAGTTTGATGTTTTGGTAGGAATTAATCTGCTTCGAGAAGGATTAGATCTTCCAGAAGTTTCTCTGGTTGCAGTTCTGGATGCAGACAAAGAAGGCTTTTTGCGGAATGAAACTTCGTTGATTCAGATTATCGGACGGGCAGCTCGGAATGCAGAAGGAAAGGTTATTATGTATGCTGACAGCGTTACTGATTCCATGGAACGAGCTATTACCGAAACGGAACGCAGAAGATCTATTCAGAGTGCTTATAATACAGAGCATCACATCGTTCCCCGTACCATCTGCAAGACGGTATCAGAAGGCGGCTTTACTACTGTGGCTGAGGAAGTAAAGAAATTGGAAACCGGAGAATTGCCAGAGGAGAAGCTTTCGGCGAAAGAAAAGCAGAAGCTTTGCCAGCGTTTGGAAGAGGAAATGAAAAACGCTGCGAAAGTTTTGGACTTTGAATACGCAGCAAAACTTAGGGACCGGATTCGGAAACTAAAAAATCAGAGGTAAAGAAAATGCAGGATCATATTTTAATTAAAGGTGCCCGGGAAAATAATTTAAAAAATATTACATTGGAAATTCCTCGGGACAAGCTAGTGGTTTTCACTGGGGTTTCAGGCTCCGGAAAATCCTCTTTGGCGTTTGATACGATTTACGCAGAAGGGCAAAGGCGTTATGTGGAGTCTCTTTCTTCCTACGCCCGCATGTTTTTGGGGCAGATGGAAAAGCCGGATGTTGATCATATTGAAGGTCTTTCTCCCGCTATTTCCATTGATCAGAAAACCACATCCAAAAATCCTCGTTCTACAGTAGGAACGGTTACAGAAATATATGACTATCTTCGGTTGCTGTATGCACGCATTGGCATTCCGCATTGCCCAGTATGTGGCATTGAAATTAAGCAACAGCCATTGGATCAGATTGTAGATCGAATTTTAGAATATCCCGAGGGTACCAGAATTCAAATTCTGTCACCTGTAGTTCGGGGACGCAAAGGTGAATTCCAGAAGTTGTTTGAGGAGCACCGCAAGGCCGGCTATGTTCGGGTTCGGATTGACGGTGAGGTCTTTGACCTAATGGACGAGATTTCTTTAGAAAAGAACAAAAAACACAATATTGAAGTGGTGATTGACCGTCTTTCGGTGAGGGAGGATGTTCGACAACGACTGACAGATTCCTGTGAAACCGCATCCCGTCTGAGCAGCGGGCTTATTGTAGTTCTTCTTCAGGATGGGGAAGAAAAAACCTTTTCCCAACGGTACTCCTGTCCAGAACATGACATGGGAATTGAGGAACTGACTCCACGGATGTTTTCTTTCAATAATCCCATGGGAGCATGTCGGGAGTGTTCCGGACTAGGATATCTGATGCGCATAGACCCAGACCTTGTGATTCCGAATAAAGATTTGACTATTCTGGAAAACGGCTTAAATGCTATGGGATTTGGGAATGTTTCGTCCAATGCCTATCTGCTTCGGCAGGTAACGGCAATTTACCGGACACATGGAGACAAATTAAGCACTCCTTTTAAAAACCTTGCCCCAGAAACAATCCATGATCTGCTTTACGGCAGCGGCGGGTTTGAAGGCGTAATTCCCACCATGGAACGAAGATATCAACAAACGTCCAGTCCGTATGTAAAAAGTGAAACCGAAGCATTGATGAACAATTCTCCCTGTCCAGAATGTCACGGTGCTCGTCTGAACGCTCTTTCTCTGGCCGTTACCGTGGGCGGAATCAATATTGATGCCTTTTGCCATTTATCGATCGGAGCGGCTCTTAAATTCTTAGATCATCTGGTACTTTCGCCCCGGGAACATTCCATTGCTGATCTGATTTTAAAGGAAATCCGTCTGCGGCTAGGATTTTTGGAAAGCGTAGGATTAAATTATTTAACTCTTGCGCGAGCTGCTGCTACCTTGTCCGGAGGAGAAGCTCAGCGGATTCGTTTGGCGACTCAGATCGGATCTTCACTGATGGGGGTTCTATATATTTTGGACGAGCCCAGCATCGGACTGCATCAGCGGGACAATTCCAAATTATTGGCTACTTTAAAACATCTCAGAGACCTGGGAAACACGTTGATTGTCGTAGAGCATGATGAGGATACAATGCGGAACGCCGATTATATTGTAGACATCGGACCGGGGCCAGGAGTACACGGCGGTGGAGTGGTTTTTGCCGGAACTTATAATCAAATTCTGAAGTGTGACTCTTCTATTACCGGGCAATATCTGTCGGGAAAGAAGAAAATTGAAGTTCCTCAGAAAACACGTCCACTGGGAGAGCGATTTTTGCAAATTCGGAATGCATCGGAAAATAATTTAAAAGGAATAGACGTTTCTATTCCTTTGGGCGTGTTTACCTGTGTAACTGGAGTTTCCGGATCCGGAAAATCCAGTTTAGTCAATGAAATTCTATATAAAACACTAATGGTTCATCTAAACGGATCCCGATTAATTCCAGGACACTGTGACGGTGTTAACGGGTTGGAATATGTAGATAAAGTAGTCAATATTGACCAAAGCCCCATCGGACGTACCCCCCGTTCGAATCCGGCTACCTATACCGGAATATTTAATGAGATTCGGGAATTGTTTGCTCAGACCACTGACGCAAAAGCAAAGGGGTACAAGGCCAGCCGTTTTTCTTTTAATGTAGACGGCGGACGCTGTGAAGCTTGCAACGGCGACGGAATTGTTAAAATTGAAATGCATTTCTTGCCGGATATTTATGTTCCGTGTGATGTGTGTGGAGGAAAGCGCTATAACAGAGAAACCCTGAGCGTAAAATTCAAAGGAAAAAGTATTTATGATGTTCTGGATATGACGGTGGAGGAAGGGTTGAGATTCTTTGAGAATTTTCCTGTAATTCGTCGGAAATTGCAGACCCTCTACGATGTCGGTTTGGGCTATATCAAAATCGGACAATCGTCAACAACATTGTCCGGCGGCGAGGCGCAGCGGGTTAAACTGGCAACAGAGCTAAGCAAACGTTCTACTGGAAAGACTGTGTATATTCTGGATGAACCGACCACAGGCCTGCATACGGCCGATGTTCACAAATTAATTGATGTTTTACAAACACTAACCGATCAGGGAAACACCGTGGTTGTAATTGAGCATAACTTGGATGTAATTAAGTGCTGCGATTATGTGATTGACCTTGGACCGGAAGGCGGCGACGGCGGGGGCGAAATTGTAACCATAGGAACCCCTCATCAGGTGGCGCAATGTGCTCAATCCTATACTGGACAATATTTAAAGCCGCTGCTGTAACAGCAGCGACAGGAAGGACGTATGGAAATTATGGCGCGAATTTATCAATCGGTAGATCAGCTGATCGGAAACACACCGCTCTTAGAACTGACTCATTGGGAAAAAGAATTAAATCTAGAAGCAAAAATCTTGGCGAAATTGGAATATCTCAACCCTGCAGGATCTGTTAAAGATCGGGTCGCGGCGGCAATGATTGCAGATGCGGAATCTGCAGGACTGCTGACACCCGATTCTGTTATTATAGAACCGACATCCGGCAATACCGGAATCGGCCTTGCAAGCGTTGCTGCCGCCCGGGGATACCGTGTTATCATTGTCATGCCGGAAACCATGTCGATGGAACGCCGTTTACTGATGACCGCTTACGGCGCGGAGTTAGTGCTCACTGATGGCACAAAGGGAATGTCCGGAGCAATCGCAAAGGCAGAATCCCTTGCAAAAGAAATTTCTAACAGTTTTATTCCCGGTCAATTTGTAAATTTGGCAAATCCGAAAGCACATTTTGAAAGCACCGGACCGGAAATTTACCAGGATACCGAAGGAAAACTTGACTTTTTTGTTGCTGGCGTAGGTACAGGAGGAACAATTACGGGTGTCGGTGAATATTTGAAAGAAAAAAATCCGGAGATTCAGGTTGTTGCTGTAGAACCGGCTGCATCTCCAGTATTGACAAAAGGGGTTGCAGGCCCCCACGGATTGCAGGGGATCGGGGCCGGGTTTATCCCGGAAATCTTGAACTCTTCTGTATACGATAAGGTAATTCCGGTTACAGAAGAAGACGCATTTTGGGCCGTCAGACAAATCGGACGCAGGGAAGGGGTTTTGGTGGGAATTTCTTCCGGCGCGGCCGCTTGGGCCGCGGTACAGTTAGCCAGGAGAACGGAAAACCGGGGCAAAACCATTGTGGTTCTGTTCCCGGATAGCGGTGACCGTTATTTGTCTACACCGCTGTTTTCCCAATCATCGCGTTTGACCGAAAAAATATAATGCGGCATTCTGATCCCACGATAGTATTTTATAAAAGAACCTTTTGGTGTCATTCCATTCCGTTTCGCTACATTTTGGGAGGGTAGATTACTGTCTCGGATGATCGAAAAGACTTCTTCGGCCTTTAGAACTTGAAAGGCATATTTTTTACAAGCTTTGGCTGCTTCCGTCGCATAACCTTGGTGCCAGGCTTCCTTTTGAAATAAATATCCTATTTCCAAGACTTCTTGGTCGGGAATTTTCTGGATTGTCAGACCGCATTGACCGATCATAACTCCGGTATCCTTTTGGATGACCGCATATAATCCTACCCCATCTTTCTGATAACGGGTTATCTGTTGATCTAGCCAAGCTTGGACTTCTTCATTGCTGAACGCTCCCTCGTACGCATGCATCACATCCTCGTCCTGCAATATTTTGCAAAGATTCGGAAAATCGTTCTGTGTCATTTCTCGCAGAAGCAACCGCTTGGTTTCTATTTGGATTGAGTTTTGTCTCATAAGCCTTTATCTTTCCAGGAAAAAGTAGAGGAGAGGAGCGCCTTTTTTTCTTTTGATGGTGAATTATACTATCAAGTGCAACACTTGCAATGCATACCCAATCCATGTTATAATGAGTTGACGAAAAACAAAATAACAGAAAGGAAAGGGTATGCATTACACA
>CALXAO010000081.1 GCA_944386295.1 uncultured Clostridia bacterium
TGCAATCTGTTTTCTTCGGCAAATAAGGAGATTTGTTTCATCTTTCGGACTCGCTTTCCTTGTTATGCCTATATTATATCATATTTTGATTTTTATTGCAATAGGGTGGGAATTTTTAGAGGTTCCCAGTAACTGTAAATAGGCTGCGCCGAACAGCCCAATTGGGCCGCAATACTTTTGACCAATTTGACAGGCGATTTAAAAAGTGGCTTCTACGACAATACCTTTCGTTATCCGTTGCTTTGGCCTTGTAGCACCTCTGTATAATCCATTTATATAAATTCCCCCCTGAGCAAATGTCAATAGGGTCAAAAAAACGGCAAAGAATGCTCTCTGCCGCTAATTTTCCATACATAGATTATATCAGATGTATTTCAAATTACTTCCTTATGAGGCGTTCGCATTTCGTCAGCTCCATGTTTTTATTATAGTTTTTATATCTACCGCAATACTTTTAATATCTACGCTTGTGATTTCCGCCAAAACAAAACCGGTATATTATAATACCATGCCATACTACGGGAAAATACATGCCAGGCACTTACCTTACTTAAGACATACAACGCAACTGTAAAAAGCCTGTTTTGATGAATGTCCAGAGACCAAAACGGTCCTTTCCAACAGATCATGTTTCCAGATTATTTTCGATTTTCACCTGTATAAACACATACTCATTATTTTTATAGCGTACCTTCATTTTTTCGCTGACCGAAACGACCTCCACCGGCATCATTGCCTGAATTTCATCCAGAGGGCGATGACTTCCGTCCGAAACAATCCAAATCGTTCCCTGGAAGTCCCGCAAAAATTCCAAAGAATCAACCACATCCATTGTAGGCGCAAAAGCTTCGTAGGCGTCGGCTGCCCACCTGTCCCGATTGTAATATATCTGAGGAATGTCCGGGCAATGAGTCACCAATGTGGCTCCACGCAAGACAAAATCATACAGCAGAATATCCCCTTCCTGTACTCTTTCCCGGATATAATCAAACGGTACGTTGGCCTTGGAATCGTATAGCACCTGCACTGTAGATACTGTATTGCCGATCGTCAGCGCTGTCAGACAAACAAGAAAAGCACCCTGAACTGCTTTCCAGGGAATTCGGGACAGCACATCGGCTAGAAAAAACAACCAAAATCCAAATAAAACCATGGTATAACGCATATGAAAAATCGGTTGCCAAAGAGAAATTATCAGGCAGACCGCAACAATCGCACTATAGATCCCTAAAGCAAGCAATCCAGTACGACAGGCTTTTGCCTTGGAACAAGCAAGCCACACACCCATGGTCAACGGCAGGATAAACAGCAATAACCCCACCACCCAAACCGGAAACAGCATATCGTCAAAGATCCCCTCAATGTTGGGAAACCAAGGAAAGGCCAGTGTATCCAAAAGAATTTTCGGATATGTAAAGGAAATCCAATACCCCTGAGAAACCATGGAAACCTGCCGGGCAAAAAACAGAATCCCGGGTACAAACAATCCGATCTGCGCCACCCCGCAGCCCAGCCAGGGTAGAACCGCCGCCCGTTTCCGAACCAACAGAAAACAAAACAGAACAACGTTTACCATGCAGGCCGCAGCCAGGCCGTAATGATGGCAATAAGCCCCAGCCACTAGAGAAAGCACAAATAAAATCCCGTTTTTCCAACTAGGAGTAAAGAAAAACCGACGGGCATAAATTGCGCCCCAAAGAACAAACAGAGCCGCCCAGGTATACATGCGAATCTGATAGGAGTACTCAAACAGTGACGGCGTCAACAGCGCCAGTAAGGAAAACCAGAACCCAGTCTTTTCCCCGAAGTCCCGACGGATATGTGTATACCCGGTCAACAGAATTAAAAATGCGCCTAACGCCGAAAATATCCGCAGGGCTGGCAACCATGCTCCAGTCAGAGCAGCCACCGGCCAAAGCATCACATAATACAGAGGCGGGTGAACATCGGTTAACGCAATCCGAACCAAATCAGGGATAGAATGACTTACCAATCCTACGGTATAGCTTTCATCAAACCAGATATTTTCCTGAAAGGAACCAAGCAAAAAGAAAAGGGCGCCAACCGCTAACAGGACGCGGTGCGCCGTTTGCAGGGATATTTTTTTCATATCGGAACCTCCGCAAAAATAGAACTGGGGCTATTATATCACAATTCCCCCCAAAAGTCAAGAAACCGGACGGCACAGTTCTATGTGCCGTCCGGTTTCTTCTATTCATTCAATCGGGAAACACCGTATGCTCCAGCGTCCGTGCCACCAGATCCTCTATCCCCACGGTTTCCACACCGAAAACAGAGGTTTTCAGTTTTCCGTTTACCGGCCCAATCCACTCCGGACCGATAGCCCCAATACCGTTTTTCATCCCCAACACCGATCCTACAGTAGCTCCGTTGCAGTCGGTATCAAATCCGCACTGCACTGCGAGACAAACCGACCGGCCAAAATCGTTTCCGCCGTAAAGCAGGGCCGCCGTCACAATTTCAGCATTGGACACGGTATGACACCAGTCGTATTCGTTTTTCTCGTCCCAGCGGAAATGAATTTTCCGGAAACAAACGTCACTGTCCATTCCCTGTTCAAAATCCGTCAGAATCCGATTTATGCCTTCCGCCAGCCGGGACCGCGCGGGAATCTGTCCCAAACCGCCCCGAATAATCGACGGCAAATCCGGACACACCGGGGCACAGGCCAACATAGCAGCAACAAACATTTCCCCATAAATTCCATTTTTTACATGAGACACACACCCGTCCCGCCAAGCCATTTCAGCTGCAGCTTCAGGATTGCCCGGATTGATGTACCCAAAATAATCGGCTCGGATCTGCGCGCCGATCCACTCACGGTAGGGATTTTGATACACCGCGGAATCCGGAGGAAGATACCCTTTCACAAAATTACAAAACGCCACCCGTTCGGCCGTGCAGTAGGCGTTTTTCGGCTGTCGGGCCAGCCAGACCTTGGAGATGTCGGCAGAAGTAAAGTTTCTGCCATATTCCTCAATCAACTTTTGATACAGCACAGTATAGTTGGTATCATCATCGCTGGGCGCACATTCCACAGTATCCGCATAACAGCGATTTGCCAAAGGATACTGATATTTTTCGGTCCGCTCCGGCGTCAGATCGGAGGAAAGCAGATACCGCTGCAGGGGAAAATTACCGGTTTCCTTTAAAAATGAATGAAATTCGTCGGTTTTAATTCCTTCTATAGGTTTTCCCAGCAGACAGCCACAAATTCTTCCGTACCAGGCGCCTTCCACTTTTTTCCGGAAATCCTTTTTCTGCACCTTTGAAAAGACCGGGGGCTGTTTTGGCCGCTCCTGCAGAATAGACGGATAATCTGAAGGCTCCCGATAGGCATAATTTTCCGCCGTCCGGGCATTTCGCACCAGATCAAAAAGGACATCCGCAAGAGCGGTTTTATACGGTCCCCGCCGGAGTTTTCCCACACAGCGGAACAAATCTGCATACTCGGAAAGGACAAGCCCTTCCTCCGAAGACTGCCGGTATTCAATATCCAGCTGTTCAGAATACAGCTCCCACGGGTGAAGGCTTTCAAATGAGGGAAACAGCGTCCGATTTCCCGGCAGCTCCTCTTCCACCCGCAAATTACTGTCAAACAGCAGCCGGTCCACCGAAACATGAAACAGCCGCGCCAGACGAATCACCTTTTCCAAAGAAGGAATTGATTCGCCGCTTTCCCACTTTTGGACCGACTGATGGGTCACCCCCATTTTTTCGCCGAATTCCTCCTGGGTTAGTTTTGCCGCCTGACGCAGCCGATAAATTCCATCCGCCAAAGACATTTCCGAACCCTCCGTTTTTTATTTTTATTTTACAGGATAATACCGGAATTTGCAACCCATCTGGAAATGCTTTTTCTGCACCCAGCAGTTGCAAAATACCGCGGGCCAAACTTGGCTCGCGGTATTTTCTTCAGCAAAAAAACTTATGGTAAACCTTTTTCCCTTTCCGGATCTTAACTCCCGCAGCTAACCGGTTCCGGTCCACCCGGGAATCCAAGGCCTCCACCCGCTCTCCGTCCAGGGAAACCCCCCCCTGCTCCATCAGTCGCCGGGCTTCGCTGCGGCTTTTAGCCAGGCCGCCCAGTACCAGCAACTCTGCCACCGTTATCGACCCATCGGTCAGCTGTTCCTCCAGAACCCGAGTCTGGGGCATATTGGAATCGTCTCCGGCTCCAGAAAAGAGCGCCTGTGCAGTCGCGCGGGCACGGTCCGCATCTTCCTGCCCGTGAACCAACGCAGTCAAATGGTATGCCAGCAGTTCTTTCTTTTCATTGATCCGGCTGCCATCCCAACACTCCATGGCCTCGATCTCTTCCAGGGAGAAAAAGGTCAGCATCCGGATACACTTCATTACGTCGCCATCGTCCACATTCCGCCAGTACTGGTAAAAATCAAAGGGAGAGGTTTTGGCAGGGTCCAGCCAGACCGCACCGCTGGCTGTTTTCCCCATTTTTTTGCCCTCGCTGTTCAACAGCAAGGTAATGGTCATCGCATAGGCATCCTTACCGGATTTCCGGCGGATCAGGTCGGTACCAGCCAGCATATTGCTCCACTGGTCGTCCCCGCCAAACTGCATATTACAGCCGTAATTCTGGTTCAGATACCAAAAATCATAGGACTGCATAATCATGTAGTTAAATTCAAAAAAGCTCAGTCCCCGCTCCATACGCTGCTTGTAACATTCCGCCCGCAGCATGTTATTCACCGAGAAACAAGCCCCTACTTCCCGCAGAAGGTCCACATATTTCAAATCCAACAGCCAGTCAGCGTTGTTGACGACCACCGCCTTATCTGGACCGAATTCAATAAACTTCCCAATCTGCTTCAGGAAACATTCGCAATTGTGCTGAATCGTTTCCGGAGACATCATCACCCGCATATCCGTCCGTCCCGAGGGATCTCCGATAAAACCTGTCCCGCCGCCCAGAAGCACAATCGGCCGGTTTCCGGCCATCTGCAAACGCTTCATCAAACACAGGGCCATAAAATGCCCTACGTGCAAAGAATCGGCCGTGGGATCGAACCCAATATAGAACCGGGCACCGCCCCCATTAATCAAATCCCGGATCTCCGCCTCATCGGTTACCTGAGCCACCAATCCCCTGGCCTGTAATTCCTCATAAATCTGCATGGGCCAATCCTCCAAAAACAAATATCTTTCTGGTATTATAACATATCCAGCCGCATTTGTCAAGGCGCAGACACCAATTCGTCCGGGGATGCATTTTATAAAGTAGACAGCATCGAAAGGACGGTTCCTTATGGAAAGTGTACTTCACCGCCTATTCTCCCAGTGCCTGGAAGCCCCCTACATCACAGTAGAGAATCAGGGAAGCTTTGCCGTACGGAAAAAAGGCTGCCATTTGACCCTATTTTTTGAAAAAAGTAGCGGGGTTACCGATTGGAAAAATAACCTGGATTTTCCCTGTGTCCCCTACCGGGATATGGGAACCCTATGGTTTTGCCACCGAGGGTTTCTAAAAGTCTGGAAAAGCATCGAACCCTATCTTATCAAAACCATCCAGGATTCGAGCATTCGCAGGGTCACTGTAGTAGGTTACAGCCACGGCGCGGCCTTAGCCGCCCTCTGTCACGAATACATCTGGTTTCACCGCCCCGACCTGCGGGGACACCTGGTAGGCTTCGGGTTTGGCTGTCCCCGATTTTATTGGGGGTTACTTCCACGCCAAGCACTTTTACGGCGCTGGGATACCTTTTTTCCCATTCGCAACGGTCGGGATCTTGTCACCCATCTGCCTCCCGTTTTTCTGGGCTACCGGCATGTCCAAAAGGTCCTGCCTGTCGGGGAAAAAAATAAGTATTCCCCGATAGATGCCCACCGGGCGGAAAACTATCTGCTGGAACTGTAATACATTCCCATGCAAACAAATCCCTGCTGCGGAAAACAGCATAAAATATTCTTTCATTTTATGTTTTTTGCTTTTGCAATTTGAAGATATAAAAGAAAGGCGTTATCATAAAAACACGATTGATATCCAAACCCTGAAAGGCAAAAATCAATCGTGTTTTCAATCTTAAAAACCGCCGAATTAAAACGGCTTCCGCTGCATATCGTTAATTTTAATATCCCGCATAGCTCGAAGCCTTTCAATTGCTGCACCTGTGCCTTTCGCAACACAGCCCACCGCATCGGCCTCGATATGAACAGGAATGCCGATCCGAGCAGAAAGCATACGGTCAAAGCCGTAAATCAACCCGCCACCCCCGGTCAGAAGAATCCCGGAGGCCGCAATATCACTGAGAAGTTCCGGCGGTGTCCTGGAAAGGACACTGTGAACAACTTCGACAATAGATTTTGCAGGCTCCATCATTGCAGCCATCGTTTCGGTGGAAGTAATGGAAAATTCTTTCGGAAGGCCGGTAGTCACACACCGTCCCCGTACCGTCATAGACTGTTTTTCAGGCCGGAGAGACAAACAGCCCACGGAAATTTTAATTTCCTCTGCCGTCCGCTGTCCAATCAGCACATTCTGCTCTTTGCGCACATAACGGACAATAGCCTCGTCAAACTTGTTCCCGGCGCACTTGATCGATTCCGACACAACCACATCGTTAAGGGAAAGTACCGCCACATCGGAGGTTCCTCCACCGATATCAATAACCATTACACCGTGGGGACGGGAAATATCGACCCCTGCACCCAGAGCCGCAGCCATAGGTTCTTCAATCAAATCCACCGAACGGGCGCCGGCGTTGAGCACAGCGTCCCGAACGGCCCGCTCTTCGACCTCATTCACCTGAGAAGGCACGCAAATAACTACATGCGGGCGAAAGAGACTGCGCCCGTTCACCTTGCGAATGTAATACCGCAACATTTTTTCGGTAGTCTCATAGTCAGAAATCACGCCGTCCCGCAGCGGACGGACTGTGATAATATTTTCCGGCGTTCGCCCCAGCATGTCCAGAGCTTCCTGCCCCACCCGGATCATTTTTCCGGTGTTTCGGTCCAGAGAGACCACTGACGGCTCCTGCAAAACAATTCCTTTGCCTTTTACATAAATCAGCACAGTAGCCGTGCCAAGATCAATTCCGATATTTTTTGAAAACATGTGTGCCTTTCTCCCCTAAAATCGCGGTCTGGCCGGCCGCACCGCGCGCCGACAACGCTACTCCCCATCCTACTCTTTTTATTATATAATATTCATAGCAAAATGTCAAGGGAAAAACCTTCCGAAACAAAAAAAGTATTAACGTTTTTGTAAACTCCCTTGACAAGCTTTTTTTTTTATATTATAATGAGTAAGCATTTGGACGGTTAGCTCAGCTGGTAGAGCATCTGCTTGACGTGCAGAGGGTCAGGGATTCGAGTTCCTTACCGTCCACCACACGGGACATACTGCGTATGTCCCGTGTTTTCTGCTATTGCTCTTTTGAGTAACCGATCACAACCGAAAAGTTGTAACACAAAAAACCTGACATTCCCTCAGGATTCTGTTATAATAAAAAAAAACGCAGAAAGGATTGAAACCCGCTTTATGAAGATCAAACGCATCCTCGCCCTGTTTACAGCGGCAATTTTACTCTCGGGAGTCCTCCTGGTCAGCGCGGGCTGTACCCCGAAAGCAGACGCCTCTTACATTATTACCGCCAACGGAGAAAAATACCCTGTAGAACCCTATTTATTTTATCTGCGGTGGATGCATGACTATTACTATGCATTTGCTCAGGAAGTCGCAGATGCAAACAAACAGTCGGTCAACTGGACCAAAGTACTTGCCTCCACCGATCTAACCGCCCCCCTTACCCTCAGCGAATATCTGGTTTCCAGTGCAAAAAGCTCCTACCTGACCTATGTGGTCGTCAACAAAGTGTTCCGGGAGTTAGGCTTGTCTCTGACGCAGGAGCAATGGGACGAGGTGGATCAGATTATTCAAAAGGACTGGGTTATGGTCTACGGACAAGATGGCTTCAACTCTCTGCGCAACGAACTTCATATGTCCTGGGAGGAATTCCGAGATCTGATGGCGGTGCAAAAGAAAAGCGACGCAATCATCCAGTATTATTACGGCACGGGGGGAGAGCTGGAAATCTCCGAAGAAGAGATGAAAGATTACTTTGAAGAAAAATACGCCAGGTTCAAGTACATTGTTCTCATGACCAAGGACGATAAGGATAAAGATCTGTCGGAGGAAGAATTGGCCCAGAAAAAGGAAACCCGAGATACCGTTCTTGCGCGCCTGGAAGAAGGCGCCGCCTTTGAAGATCTGATTCGGGAATATTCCGAAGATTATGTCCGCGATACTTCTGACCTGACCACAGCGGAAAAGGAATCGGCAGAAAAACAGAATACGATGGTAACAGAAGACGGACTAGTAACCAATACCGATGGCGTATTTGACAGTGCCTTAGCTACCTATTATTCCATTAAAGTAGACACCGATGTTGTGGACAAAGTCTTTACAATCAAGGAAGGCGAATACACAACAGTGGAAATTGACGATTCTATCTGGATTGTCAAACGTTACAGCACCGGAGAAAAGGAAGAATACTTTGAGTCTGCCCGCGAGGACTGTTTTTCCGCTTTGTATGCCTCCGACCTGAACACAAAATTCACCAAATGGACTGCGGAACTGAATTACGCCTACAACGACGCCGCACTGACAACCTATGCGCCGGAAAATCTGACAGTACTGTTCCGATTTCAGTAAGTAAAAAGGAGTTTTTCCGATGAAAAAAAAAGCTGACCGTACTTTTATTGACTGTTTTTCTGACTGTCGCCTGGTTCCCGATTATGATAAGCGCCGCCACACCCATTTCCCTGGAAGCCACCCCTGTTCAAAACGGAACTTTTACTGTAAAACTGATTACCGACGGCAGCTTACGCTGGTACGCGTGGGCGGCACAGATCAGCTATGACTCCAGGGTACTGGAAGCGGTCCAAGTCCGGAAGGGCAGCGTAATTACAGACGCAGTGATCGGAGACAGTAGCATTTCATCTGAAAAAGTTAGCCTGGCCTACATTTGTGCCGATCAGAGTTTCAACAGTGCAAAATCCGGAAGCGTGTGCGAAGTTGAATTCCGAATTCGTTCCGGTAACCAGCTTACAAAAACAACAACCCTTTCCCTAACAATCCTAGACTGCGTAGACTGGAACGGAAAAGCCCAGACCAACTACAATGCGTCAAAGGTATATTCTACCTTAACCATAGCCCCGCCTCAGGATACTGACACACAGACCGGAACAAGCACAAATACGGAGGGTTCCACCGACACCCGTACGGAAACAGACACAGATATAGATATAGACACACAGACCGACAACGATACCAGCACGGACACGGAAGTGCTTGTCTCAGGTTCTGACACAAACACAGATACAACCGAAGATTCCACCTCAACGGAATCCGACACGGACGAAACCCCGTCGGATACCGATTCGATTTTCAGTGAACCAGGTTCTTCGGACCAGAACAACACCCAAGCAGGAAGTTTGCTTTGGATATGGATTTCTATTGGTGCTGTCGTTTTAGCCGGCGGTGGCTTTGCCCTGTGGTTCTTCCTGCTTCGAAAAAAGAAATCCGAATAAAACAAAATGCCTTGAAGAGAACACTTCAAAGCATTTATTATTACTCATACAAACACTGTTTAATGCAACAAAATATCTATGATAGTTTCTCAGAGTCGGAACAAAACTATAAAAAATAGTATTTGATTTTGAGCTGCTAAAACGCATTACACCGTAAAAACTTTGCAAATACTGACTTTTTTTGAATTTTATGGTATTGGAAATTACACAAATATTTGACACTTTGGAGCCCAAATGGTACTCGAATTTCTTGTGGCGATATAAAACGATACAAGCAGATATAAAAAATATCATAATTATCGAGGGCGAAAGAACTCACTGCCTTCCCCCTCTTGTCTGCCATACAAGCAGAATCATTTGCACCTGTCAATGGCGGGCAAAGCCCGTTTATCTTGAGGACGAATGACTATGCTGTTTATCAAAGCGGTAGAAAAATTTACAGCTTGACGGTAAAATATATAGAAATCGGCAAATCTGAATCTTGAGGAAAAAACATGAAAGAATATACATATATTACTTTAAGGCAACAACCACAATTAAAGGACAAAGCTGCCGAATGGTTTCATTGCAAATGGGGAGTACCGCAAGAAGCATATTTTGAGTGTATGGAAGCCTATCTTAAAAATGAAACCGAATATGGCTGGTATCTTTGCCTAGATGAGAACAAAATTATAGGAGGACTGGGGGTAATAGAAAATGACTTCCATAACAGAAAAGACCTTACCCCTAATGTTTGTGCTGTATATACTGAGGAAGAATATCGTTGCAGAGGAATTGCCGGTCATCTTCTGAATGTAGTTGTAGATGATATGAAATCCAAAGGTATAACACCAATCTATTTACTGACCGATCATACAGGTTTTTATGAGAGATATGGTTGGGAATTTCTGTGTATGGTTCAAGGGAATAATGAACCTGATATGTCAAGAATGTATATCCACAGATAACCCCTAATTTGTGAGGGATTGGGATTATCCCAACAAGCAAAATGCGGTGCATTTTTTCGGAAAGGGGATCTTAACACCCCATCGACGTTTTGTGTTATGGGAAATGTTACGCAGTTAAAGATTGATTTTGTGGGGAAAGGTATCAACTTGAGCCATATGAAAATCCAATCTGCAAAGCCTTTATTTTTAATGCTTATTTTGCCTTTACTCCGCAACACAATGAAGGTATCAATCAAGATTTCAAGTCCTCGCAGAACTGTTGTATGGGGATATAGAGACAATTTCTGTGGTGCCAAACCTTGCAAAATCCCCTTATACGAAGATACAAAGAGAGATATGACTCACACGAAAAGCTTTTATTTTAAGCCATTTTTACGCATGTTCACAAACACCTGTGGAAAGTTATAAATTCTATCTGAAAAAGCAAATAAGGAAAGAAATTCTATTTCTTTCCTTATTTGCTGCCAAGTTCATTTAATAACGCCACTGTAATACTTTTTGCGATCATTGAGGCTTTGGTACAGTTTTCTTCAAAGCAATCAATTCCTCTGTGCATGGCAGTGTCTGTAACACATCGAATTGAAATGAACGGCAAACTGTTTACATAGCATACGTGAGCAATGCCTGCGGTTTCCATATCCACCGTTAAAGGCGCAAATTCATTAGAAATCTTTTGCCGTCCCGCATCAGTTATAAATGATTCCCCCGTTGCCACTCGCCCCCAAATTACGTTTCCTGCAGGTCTAATTTTATTAACAGCAACTTTTGACAGTTTTATCAGTTCCCGGTCTGCCTCAAAAAATACAGAGCTCATCCACGGATGAAATTCTGTTAAAATGTCTGGGGCAACATCGTGATAACAAACTTCTGTGGAAATCACCGTATCAAATATTGCAAGGTCGGGAGCCATTCCACCCGCCGTTCCCGAATTGATAATTATATCTACGCCAAACACGTCGATCAAAAGCTGTGACGCGATGGCGGCATTTACTTTGCACACGCCGGAAAACACCGCGGCAATCTCTATGTCTTCAATTCGCCCTTCATAAAATTTCAGCATAGCTCTTTCCGTTATTTTGCAATCGCTTATTAAAGGTAAAAAAGGTGCTAACTCTTCATCACCTGCACATACGATTCCCACTTTCATGGTTTGTCCTCCAATATTTCTATTCGCCGATATCTATAATAAGCCCGGTCCACTGTCAAAAGGAACGCCTCCTTTCGCAATTGACAAATGTGCAGTCCCGGCACATGAAATAACAAAGGGACAAGCGCAATGCGTGCTTTTACGCTTGAAAATTAAAGCCTGCTTATCCAGTTTTCCATTCCTGTAGGAAATACAGGCACCATTCGCGTGTCAAAATCATTGTAATTTATTATAAAAGAATCGGCAGAATCCGACGCAGGACGGAAACTTCCGTCTTCTGACAATCCCCGCCGAACTCCCCATCCAGCGTCCAAGGCACCGGAGCAGGGGAAACAAATTCCACCCGGTTAGTCTGTATTACCTTCAGCCAGCGGGAATCCAGATTCAAAGTCAAAAGGTCAGTCATCAGCGTACTCCGGTCGGCCAGCGTTTCAGGCTCCCGCACCAGTATTACCTCAAACCGGCCGTCATTGAGCAAAATCCGCCCCTGACGGTTCAGCCCCCGGAAGCCTCCTAAAGAAGTGGTATTGGAAACCATTCCGTAAAGGTACCGGTCGGAAAAGATTTCCCCGTTACAACGGACGGTCATAGGAATGCCTTTAATGGCAGGAAGCTGTTTAATACCTTCCATTACATAGGCCAGATGTCCAAAAGCCTGCTTAGACTGCCGTGGCGTAGAATAGGCAACTTCGGTAAATGCCCCGAACGCAGCCACATAGGCAAAGCATCGATCATTAAACTGTCCGGCATCACAGTAAAAAGGCTTACCGTCCATAATTTTTTTAGCCGCCCGTTTTAACTGAAACGGAATTTGCAGACTGTATGCGTAATCGTTGGTCGTCCCCGCAGGAAGATATCCCAACGGCGGCAGACGGTCCCCTGTCTGCAGTGCCTGCACATAACCGTTTATTCCTTCGTGAAGCGTCCCATCACCACCGCAAAGTACAATACAGTCAAATAGCATGCCCTGCCGTCGAATTTCGGCCTGCGCATCGCCTGCCCTGCGGGTAGGCACGACAGTTACTTGATATTCCGCAGATGCAAAAATCTGAATTAAATCGCAAAACACCGGACGTATCTTACCCTTTCCGGCACCGGGATTATAAATGAATAAAAGACGCTTCATCCTGCTCCCTCCTTTTAGGGCTATCATACCACATTTTTCAAAAAAAATCAAGTTTTCCTGCCCAAAAAAGAAAACTATTACAAAAGTGTACGATTTTCCGATTTTTGCAAATAGACATTTTCACAAAACACTTGACAAACCGCGTATTCTATGATAAAATAAAATATATAGTCGTATAAAAGTTAAGGTGGGATTCCAAAGCATTACCAATCTGTCGCAAACAGAATGCGCGGAAAAAGAAGAATCAAACGAGATTCCCTCAGCTCCAGATTTGCCGCAAACAAAAAAAAACAATACAAAAAAATACATATTTCGAGCGGGGATTTCGGTGCTGACCGTTTTGCTGGCAGCGCTAACCGCTCTTTATGCTGTCTGTCGTACTTTTTGTTTCGGACCATCTCCGGTGGCCCGAGACAAATTTGTGGACTCCGTCCACCAGGCGTCGGCGCTAAAATTTATTCCCCGGCTGTTTTTTTCGGAAGAACAAATTACTGAGATTCTGGCTAACAGCGCTCCAGAAGAATTTAAGGAACCGCAAGATCCGGGGTTGATCGTAATCTCTCCGGATCCACCGCCAGAAAACGAAAAAGATATAGAACTGATAGATATCAGCGGACCAACTTATAAAGGAAAATTACTGATTGTCCGAGACCCATCCCGGGTAAAGGTTGCAGTTTCTGCACAGCAATATTCGTCAAACAAACCCGGGAAAAAGCTGGTCGATTTGGTAAACAGCGCAGGGGCGGTAGCAGGCATTAACGGAGGCGAATTTTACGATTATGCCGGACGGGGCAACGGGGGAACGCCTCTGGGATTTGTGTTTTCAGACGGACAGATGCTGGCCTCTCCCGGGAACGGCAAGACCGCCATGGTAATTGGGTTTGATCGGGAAAACCGGCTGATTACCGGCTCTATGACTCCAGCACAAGCCCAAGCTGCAGGAATCCGGGATTGCGTAAGTTTTGCACCTGTTTTGGTCCGGAATGGGGAAATTGCCAAATTTTCCAGCGACGCAGGTGGACTTAATCCTCGCTCCGCCATTGGCCAAAGGGCTGACGGTACTGTCCTACTGCTGGTAATTGACGGACGGCAGGCCCACAGCCTGGGAGCAAGCTACCGGGATTTAGCAGAAATTATGCTGGAATACGGCGCGGTCAATGCTGCAAACTTGGATGGAGGAACCTCCTCCGCTATGATCTATGAGGGAGAAGTCATTACCAGAATTTCCCCGCCAGGTGCCCGAGAAATTCCTACCGCCTTTGTGGTAATGCCGAAGGAGGCAGAAAACTCGTGAAAAAAAGGAAAAAAAGCCGGAATTTTCCATTTTTTTGGACCATTTATGGCGGATTGCTGTTTGTTTTTGCAGTCGGAGTTTCCATTGGAATCGGTTATCTGAACATGTGGCTGGCTGATTTTGAAGCAAACCAGGAACGGGCTTGTCTGCAAGCCCACTTTGATCGAGTCCGGCAAGGAGAAATTGCCAACCATATTGCATTGTCCTCATTTGAAGAAACCCGTTTTTCCTCCTTATCCGAATATGTAGCATACGTCCGAAATTATTACCAGCCAGAGGATGAATATGTATTTTATTTGGGTGAACGCTCTGAAGACCCGGACACGAAAAATTATGAGGTTTACCGGAACGGGGAACCTATTGCTCAGGCAGTAATTCGCCGACAAAATTGGAAAAGCGCCTACGGGTTTGATGTGTGGGAACTGGACAAAGTAACCGACTTTATTATGCTGGAAGAAATCCAGCTGACGGTTCCTTCCCGGTCTGACGTGCGAATCAACGGAGTGCCGCTGACTGCAGATGACCAGATAGGAGAGCCCATTGACGACCTCTTTCCCGACGCTTCTTCTTATGGAATTTTTTCAACAGAGAAGGTAACCTACCATGTTCCAAAAGGAATGCTATTATTTTATCCTGAAATTTCAGTACGCAATGCTGCAGGAAGGCCCTGTGCTCAGGTTCCGGGAGAAGACAAATTTCGATTGCATTACCGGTATTCCGAACAGCATCGGGAAGAGTTAGAAGCGCTAACCAAAGAAGTCAGTGAGCTTCTGACTACCACAGTAGCAAAATCCAAGCAGGGAGACATTCGCCCTTATCTGAATTATTTGATTCCCGATACCGATTATTATCGGGCTATGAAAAACTGGAAGAACCATTGGTTTTGGACACAGGGCGAAGCAACTTATACCTCCCATGTAATCGAAGACCTTCACATCGATTACTATGAGGAATTCAGCGAACAGAACGCCACCGTCCGGATCCGGTATAATTTCAAGGAAACCACAAGCAAAAACACAATATTAGACTTTCCGATCAGTTATGAAATTCACTATCTTCTGCTGGACGGCCAGTGGAAAATTCTTTCCCAAACCAATTATTGAGGAGGGCTCCCCTTGCACCAGTTATCCGATTACATGATTTTGATTCCATCCTACGAACCGGATGAACAGTTGCCCATGCTTTTGGAAAAATTGAAAGACACCTCTTTTGCTGGAATTTTGATTGTAGACGATGGAAGCGGCCCTGCATATCGGTCAGTTTTTGACCGGTGCAGGACCATTCCCAAAGTAACCTGTATTGATTATGAAACAAACCATGGCAAGGGTTACGCGCTCAAATACGGATTTAACTACCTTTTGGAAAAGTTCCCTGCTTGTCAGGGAGTGATTACTGCGGACAGCGACGGACAACATCTCCCGAAAGATATTGTTCGGATGGGGCAAGCGTTGGCAGAAACTCCGGAACAGTTGATTTTGGGTGCCCGCAACTGCTTAGAAGAACAAGTTCCTCTGCGTAGTAAAATTGGCAACCGCTTTACCCGATGGCTTTTCCGAATCGCCACGGGGATTTCCGTGCAGGACACCCAAACTGGTTTGCGAGCGCTTTCCCGAGCTTCTATGGAAGCTTTTCTTCATACGGCAGGTGACCGTTTCGAGTATGAAATGAATATGTTGGGAGAATGCCGTCAGTACCGGATCAAAATGCGGGAAATACCCATTGAAACTGTTTACATCGGAGACAACAAGTCTACCCATTTTCGGACAGTCCGGGATGCATTGCGAGTGGGCGCGGTGTTTTTGAAATTTTTATCCTCTTCTCTGTTAGCTACCCTAGTAGATTACGGACTTTTTCTGCTACTGCTTTGGCTGCTGCACATGCCGCAGCCGGAAAACACCTCTTTTACTATCATGCTGGGCAATCCGAAGCTTTTGATCGCTTTCTTTTCCGCCCGAACAGTATCTTCTGTGGTTAATTTTATTCTCAATAAAAAGATAGTTTTTCATCAAAAGGGCAAAACAGCTTTTACGTTAGTAAAATATTTCAGCTTGGTTATCGTAGTAGCCCTTCTGACCTATCTGCTCATGGCACTGTTTACTCTGCTGCATATTCCGGCGCCTTTGGCCCAACCTATGGCAACGCTTCTCATTTTTTGCATCAGTTACCTCTTACAGAGAAAATTTGTTTTTAAATAATAGAATTAGGATGAAAAAAGTAATTGTCATCGGATGCCCGGGAAGCGGGAAAAGCACGTTGTCAAGGACTTTGCACAAAATAACAGTTTGCCGTGGATTCACCTGGACTTGTTGTACCGGAATCCGGATAAGACGTCGGTTTTCAGACAAGTTTTCCGGGAGCGACTGCAAAAGGCATATGGATTCTGGACGGAAACTACGGAAAAACGCTGGAAATGCGTTTTCAAGCTTGCGACGCTGTGTTTTTTCTAGATTATTCCACAGAGATCTGTGTCTAAAGCAGTATTGAAAAAAGAAAAGGGGAAAATATTCTTACTTTTATTAAAAACTACAACACAGACAGCCGACCTGCCGTACTTAAACTTTTAAGACAGTAATCCAAACCAGGAAGTCTGGATATTCAAAAACAGAAATGAAGCAGACCGTTATCTGACACAACTGCAGCAATAAAAAACGCCCCAACGGAAATCCTGTTGAGGCGTTTCGTTTTTGATTCAGAACTTAAAACTTGCCTTCAGCCTTGTATTTCTCCAAAGCGACCTTGTTGGGAACGATATAATCATTCACAACAGTATCTGTCAAGCCGGCATGGGACTGTATCAAATTTGCAATGGAAGCACTGAGGAACGAACCGTTGATAGCATTCAGAGTATCGTCACCACCGTTGGGCCAGTAGGAGTACTGCAGATTATCCCGGCCGCTGTTCAGAAGGATTTCCATATCCAGGTCGGTCTCAAAGTAAGTCTCCCGATAATAAGCCACCACATCATCGTAGGTAGCAGTTCCTTCCAGACCTTCAAACAAATCCCACATGAGGAACGCGGACCATTCCCCGTTCTGAGCAAAGGTGGGAATAGCAACGCTTGCAGTGTTCTCATAATAGCCGCTCATGTAGTTAGCATCCGGACCTGCCCAAGGCATCAGACCATAGGAGAAATCCGCTTCAACAACAATATTGTTGAGCAGAGTAAGGGGACGAGTCAACCCCATAACACACTGTCCGGCAACAAAAGGCTTGTAGCCGTCGTCCCAAGTGTTGGCATACTCGCCATTGTTGAAGTATTTTGCATTTGAAGTCAGTTGTGTCTTCAAATAAGACAGGGCTTCGTCAGCTTCAGGTGTCAGCCAGCCATTGGTCCAATCTACGGTCCCATCCTCAGCAATGCTGTTAATCGTAACCGGGGTGCATCCGGCAGCCAAGAAAGAGGCACGAATCATATGAGACTGCGCCGCGCCAAGTCCGTACACAACATCAGCTCCGGTATCATCATAGCAAGAAGTGATGACTTCAAACATCTGATCCCGGGTCCAGGTTTCGTTTTCATAATATTCCTGCAAATCGGTTTGACCGAAGTCTTCCAGCAGTTCCTTGTTGTAAACCAGGTTATAGTAAGTTAAAGGCAGATAGTTGATCCACAGCGCGGGGGTAACAGCGTAAAAATTTTCGCCAGCCATCATGGTTTCTTTCGCCGTAATATTACCCCATTTCTCAGTGTTCCAGAAGTCGAGAATATTATCGTACTGCAACAGAGGCTGTAACATAGATTCCTGCCCTCCGGTACCAATTGTTTTCCGCAGTTGGGCATTATTGTGGGAAAACACAAGATCGCCACTGTTGTCTTCATAAGCTAGCGCCTGGAAAGCTGTGGCAAAAGAATTGTCGTAAGCTAGGGCAGAGAAAGTCAGGGTACAGCCATATAAATTCTCCACTTCCTCCATCCGCTTAAAGGCTTTTTCAGCCAATTGGGAATTTTCAGCATACCCAAAAGGCGATGTTTCAGCCTGGTGCTGAATGATAATAAAATCCTTTCCGGACATTTCCTCAACCGGACGAGGGGGAAGAACATGCACATCACCAGACGTTGAGCCGGTTAGATCGCTGCCTTGGGAGCCGGTAGGTTTATCCTCATCGGGCGTACAGGCAACCATAAGCGAAACGCTCATGAGAACCAGCAGCAACACGGCAAGCAATCTTTTTGCTGTTTTCATCGCAAACACTCCTTTTTCTTTTTTAGTAAATTGACACATGCCCACTCCTGCCAAAACAAAATCAAAATAGGGGGGGCATATTAACTTTAGTATAGCAAATTTTTCCGGATTTGTCAAGTACCAAAATCAATTTTCCCGGAAAAATAAAATTATTTTCCTCTTTCGTAGTTATTTTCAAAAATATGTTCAATAGTAACACAAAATTTTTATAAAATAAAAGACCGGCAGGACAAATGTCCTGCCGATTTTCGTTATTTAATATTTACCTTCTGCCTTGTATTTTTCTAGGGCAACTTTATTGGGAACAATATAATCATTCACAACAGTATCTGTCAAGCCGGCATTGGACTGTAACAAATTTGCAATGGAAGCACTGAGGAACGAACCGGAGATAGCATTCAGAGTATCGTCACCACCGTTGGGCCAGTAGGAGTACTGCAGATTATCCCGGCCGCTGTTCAGCAGGATTTCCATATCCAGGTCGGTCTCAAAGTAAGTCTCCCGATAATAAGCCACCACATCATCGTAGGTAGCAGTTCCTTCCAGACCTTCAAACAAATCCCACATAAGGAACGCGGACCATTCCCCGTTCTGAGCAAAGGTGGGAATAGCAACGCTTGCAGTGTTCTCATAATAGCCGCTCATGTAGTTAGCATCGGGGCCGGCCCAAGGAATCAGCCCGTAGGAAAAGTCAGCCTCGATCACAATATTATTCAACAGCGTCATAGGACGGGTCAGGCACAGCACCGACTGTCCGGCCAAGAAGGGAGTATGGCAAGACCAAGCATCGGAGGGAGATTTTCCGTTATTAAAATATTTTTCCTTAGTCGTAAGCTGATTCTTCAGATAGGACAGGGCTTCATCGGCTTCAGGCGACAGCCAGCCATTGGTCCAATCTACGGTCCCATCCTCAGAAACGCTGTTAATCGTAACCGGGGTGCAACCCGCAGCCAGGAAGGAGGCACGGATCATATGTCCCATATTGGCAGCAAGCCCATATACAACATCCGCTCCGGTATCGTCATAGCAGGAAGTAATAACTTCAAACATCTGATCCCGGGTCCAGGTTTCGTTTTCATAATATTCCTGCAAATCGGTCTGTCCAAAATCCTCCAGAAGATTTTTATTGTAAACCAGATTATAGTAAGGCAAAGGAAGATAGTTGATCCACAAAGCAGGAGCAACAGCATAAAAATTCTCGCCAGCCATCATGGTCTCTTTTGCCGTGATATTTCCCCATTTTTCCGTATTCCAAAAGTCGATAATATGGTCATACTGCAGCAAAGGCTGTAACATAGATTCCTGCCCTCCGGTACCAATTGTTCTCCGCAGTTGGGCATTATTGTTGGAAAACACAAGATCGCCACTGTTGTCTTCATAAGCTAGCGCCTGGAAAGCTGTGGCAAAAGAATCGTTGTAAGCCAGTGTAGAAAAGGACAACGTACAGCCGTAAAGATTTTCTACATCCTCCATCCGCTTAAAGGCTTTTTCGGCCAATTGGGAGTTTTCGGCATATCCAAAAGGCGATGTTTCAGCCTGGTGCTGAATGATAATAAAATCCTTTCCGGACATTTCCTCAACCGGACGAGGGGGAAGAACATGTACATCACCAGACGTTGAGCCGGTTGGATCGCTGCCTTGGGAGCCGGTAGGTTTATCCTCATCGGGCGTACAGGCAACCATAAGCGAAACGCTCATGAGAACCAGCAGCAACACGGCAAGCAATCTTTTCGCGATTTTCATAGCATAACTACCTCTCTTTTTTTTTTTTTGAAAATTCTCTTTTTCAACCTCATTATACTGAAAGTTCCTAATTTTGTCAAGAAATAAAAAGCAAATTTTTCATGAACTCTACATTAATACCCTCGGTGAAGTTCAAGGGAATCGTCGTTTTCAACCCAATCCGCAACCGAAAAAGTCCGGTATTTTTCTTTGGTATCCCGAACAACCACGATACAAATTCCGGCATTAATAATCATTCGGCGGCACATGGAACAGGGTGATGTCCCGGCTACCAACGTTCCGTCGCGGGGATCCCGACAAGCCAAATACAACGTGGAATCCAACATTTCGTCCCGGGAAACAGCAATAATGGCATTGGCCTCAGCATGCACCGAGCGGCAAAGCTCATAACGCTCACCGCTGGGAACGCTGTATTTTTCCCGAAGACAGGTTCCCACGTCACAGCAATTTTTCCGTCCTCGGGGCGCACCAGCGTACCCGGTACTGATAATAGTATCGTTTTTCACAATCACCGCGCCGTAATTTTTCCGCAGGCAGGTAGAGCGTTCTGACACTGTTTCGGCAATAGCCAAATAATAATTGATTTTTTCTCTTCGCTGCATTGTATTTTCCTTTCTTTAACCTGTGTTTTTTTTATTATAGCATACTTTACAAGAAAACGCAATGAATCCAAAAAAGTCGTTAAAAAAAAATTACAAAGCCGACGCGCTTTTGTTCCATTTTAATGCAACAATGGAAGTAAATATTCCATTTGGGAGGAAAATACCATGAACCTAACATTTCGGGAACAGATCAATCGGTTTGTACGGCGGACGTTAGGAACCTACCGCCCCATCTCCTGCGGAGAAAAGGTAATTCACGACACCATCTGGGGTTCAGTGGTTTTTTACGGCTGGGAAATTCAGCTGATTGATTCTCCCCTGTTCCAGCGGCTGCGGGACGTTAGCCAGGTAGGTATGGCGGAACTGACCTATCCAGCTGCCCGGCATTCCCGGCTGGAACATTCCCTAGGCACCGTAGCCATTGCAACTCGGATGATGGAACGGCTTCGAGAACAGCGATCCGGCGCCCCGGACTGGGTATTGACCCGGGAAGACCTATATCTGGTCCGGTTGGCCGCCCTGCTTCACGACGTAGGGCATTGCGCCTTTTCTCACTTATCCGAAGCAGTTTACCGAACCCTGCCAGCCTTTCCGTTAGCGGAACAGGAAGTGACAGCGGTGGGAGATGTCCACCCAAAACCCCATGAATTGCTGACTTATTACATTTTAACTTCCGAAACCTTTGGGGACTTTTTTTACCGGGAAATTAGCTATCCCGGCAAAGAATCCCGGCAGCAGGTTAAAGAACTTTTAACGCAAACGGCAAATTTGGTGATCGGGCGAAATAATTTCCGTACCTGCGGTGGAGAACGGGCATGCCTTTCCTATTTGACCGCAATTATCAACTCAGATTTCGACGCCGACAAACTGGACTACACTCAACGGGACAGTTACACGACCGGGATTGCCCTGTCCTACGGTGTGGAACGGTTTCTTTTAAAAATTCTCCTCTGTCCTATTTCCACCCCGGAAGGAGTAGACTACCGGTTGGCCATTACTGCCGACGGGTTGACGACAGTGGAAGAGCTGCTGTTCAACCGCTGTATGCTGTATCATTATATGTACCGACACCAAAAAGTACTGGCTACAGAAGCCCAGATGCGAGACGCTCTGTTTGCTTTGGTACAAACGGGAGACTTCCAGCATCCCTGTGATTTTCTCAACTGTACCGACAGAGACATTCCAGCCAGGCTTCGATCCAGGAAAACTCCGTTCCAGGAAGATGAAAACCCGCCCCGAACCCTAGCATCTCTACAAGACGCTTTTATCCGACGCAGTTTACCCAAACGATGTCTGGAATTAACCGCTGACAGCTTTTTTCAAAAGGAAGAGGAAGAACTGCTGCAAACCCTGCGGACTGCAAATTTGCAAGAACAAACACTAGCCATAGAACAGATGTTGCATTGCCGGGATAGCCTCCCAACCCAGGCCATGAACTTTCTGCACCAGCTGAACGGATTCAGCTTTTCAGAATACAACAACCTGAGAAAACACTTGCGGGATGCTGTAGCAGAAGAATACCGAACGGAAGGACGGCACGGACAATTTGATCTGTATGATTTTCACATTGTTATGCTCCCACCCATCCGCCAAAATCTGAAGCTGACGGTAGCCAACCGGGACGGACAGCCGACTGACGCAACTCCGGCATTGCACAGATTAGAGGAATGGCTCAATATTTTTAATCTTAGTAAATGGCGGGGATACGTCTTTGTTTCCGCTCGAGTAGATCGAGAACTGGCGGGGAGGGGCGCCCGGCGGGCGTTGGCCCCGATGCTTGGCCATTTGATAGACGATAATTTGTAAAGGAAACAAAAAATAACAATCCGAGCGGTGCAAAAGAAAAATATAGCATGTGCAATTATTGAAAGCAACGAGGCCGTTATAACCAATACACAGTCGATACTTGATATATTGATGATAGCAAAATATAAAGCAAACATTAAAATAAACAAAAAAACATATTACGAAAGATTTCTTTATTCTCAGTCACGGTCTTGCAGGAGAGATTTTACAGAAATATATAAACTATGGTGGACGGATTGCGATTTACGGTGACTATTCGTACTATACAAGCAAACCGCTTAAAGACTTTATTTATGAGAGCAATAGAGGTAAAGATATTTTTTTCGTTTCTACAGAAGATAAAGCATAAATTGTAAATTGCAAAATGGTATCCAACGGAAAGGTAAAACGAACAAAAAAAAGTTTTAAAAAGCAACAGGAAAAAGGAAATAATATATATGACCTCTTTTCCAAAAGAAGAGAGGACGCCTTCCCCTAGCATTTTACGCTGAAAAAACCTTTGCGGGTTTGTTTATCTGGCTACTTTAGGAAAACAAACTTTTATGATGTTTTTCGCAGTTGATAAAAGTTACGTTTAAAAGGCTACGTTTTAAACAAAATTTAATCAATGTACCAAATATGGTTAGCGAGGCCCCCAAATATGGAAATTTCGTTTAAAGCGTAAAAATTTTTTATATCCGTAACGGTTATCAAGAAACGGAATATTTTATAAAACTTGCATGAAAAAAGCAGGAGATATTAATAAGCAATGAAATTTTTGATAAAAAGAAAGTTATCTTGTTTTTTAGGTTGTATAGCTGCTTTACAGTAATTCCAAAGATATGGAAACTCAAATAAGACACTGGTCAAAATTTATGGAGCTTGTTTCCTTACGTCCCCTAAGGCACACTATGCTATTTCATTGTTTTCATCAGTAATATATAGGACCAAGCAGCACACCCTTTGCAATCACTTTTTTACCTTCAAAAAAAACTTGTAACATTTACTTATTTAGAGGCTATTTGCGTCACCTTAAAAACACTCCGCAGCTACGCGCCATTGCGGGGAGGATTAAGTCCTCGGGATACCCACCGCTTCTGAGGCACATGGAAACGGACCGGCATCTGCAATTTTTTCTGGAATTCATACCAATATCTTGGCCCAAAAACCATTCCTGCAGCACATAAAAATATTTTGGTATAAGACAGAACAGCTCTTATATACGTAACGTTAGAAGTTCAATTTCGGAATACATGCCGCATAAATAATCAGCAAGCCAGATAAGAACTTGTCATTTTGTTTTATGATACCCAATGATATTTAAAATCGCTATTTATGTAAAAAAAGGTCAGCTAAAGCATTGCTTTAGGTCAGTCTTTCGAAAAAAGTCCAGTTTATACTGGCTTTTTTGCATATGGTATACATAGAAGGAAGAATCGTAAAGCAAAGAGTAAACTGCACACAAACGGAGTTTTTCAGCATAGAAGAATTTGTACCGAAAGAGCATTTACTAAAGAAAAGAGACAGTGCAGTAGACTTCGGTCATACGTAATGTAAAAGATTTATCCAAACATAGATCCAGTAGTAATATTTAAATACCGCATTTGTATAGATGAACATACGTACAGGTGGTTTTTGGAGTATTTGATGCGCCACTTTTCAACAATAGAAGAAATATTTTATTAGATATTGAGTGAAATAAATATTATTCGTAGACGAAACACATATTAAAGCAAACGCCAATTTGAAGAAAGCCGTAAAAAAAGCAGTGTAGCAGGCGGTTAAAACCTACAAGAAGTAGTTAATAGAAGAAATGAACGAAAAGCGGAACGGCCACACAGACAGGCTGTGATAAAAACGGATGTGACGGTACCTGATTGACGGACTTGCAGAGAAAAAATCCCGAGATAAAGGCAGAGGTAGCCGATGGGGGGGGGACAAAACACCGTAGATAAGCAAAAGAATCATTGATGACGGGAAAATACCCGAAGAAAAGCTTTTTCCTGCCTTATGAATAATATTTCAACGGTGTTACAAAGTCACAACCGACCGTAAAAGCTATGTTTGCAAAAGTTGTCCTTTAGGAAGCATATGCGCCAAAACCCAAAAATTTGAGAAAGTAGGGGACATCAGACATACACCCAAGTACAAGGCTTTGTATGAATGACGAAAAAGAGACAATCGAAAGAGTGTTCACGGATGCGAAAGAAAAGTACGCAACGCGATATCCACATACCGATGCAACAATTCAATACCGCATAGGTGAAAAAGAGCTTCCCTATACAGTGGCTAATTCAGTTTTATCCATTTTTTGTCAAAATAAAATTATTCCCCTGAATCTCACTTGAAATTCAGGGTGATTCGACAAACTGACGGAAAGCACTTCAGTGCTTTCCGTTTTTTACTTCTGGTGAATTATACTATCAAGTGCAACACTTGCAATGCATACCCAATCCATGTTATAATGAGTTGACGAAAAACAAAATAACAGAAAGGAAAGGGTATGCATTACACACATTTTACCATAGAAGAGC
>CALXAO010000082.1 GCA_944386295.1 uncultured Clostridia bacterium
TCTGGTCCAGAGCATAGTGTTTGATGTTCCCCGTCTGAATATTCCAATTCAATTACCGCAATTACGGCAATCCGATCCGACCAAATTCTGTTTAATCCGGGTTTTACCAGATTGCCAACACACCAACCATTTCCCGCATAAATCAAAATTTCATTTTCTTTGGTTAGAAACTTTGTAATATCAAATTCTCGGTATTGCAGCCGCTTTGTATATTCCGTCCACCCCGGGTTGAACCTAGAGTGAGTTATCTCCGTTCCATTGATTTTTGTTTCATACATGCCCAAGGCTGAAATAGTAAGCGTTGCCCTACAAATTGGTTTCAGAAGGGAAAAATCTTTTCGGAAAACAGGGCAGACGGTACCGTAATCTGAAGGAGAGGAAATGAACTTTGCTGAAAAAATAGCAGAACTCATCAGCATTCCTCCCAAAAGCGCTTAAGATTTTCCAGCCCAATTTTAATTCCTGTGTCCGGATATTCCAGTCCTTCAAATTCAACGGTAAGCACATCGTCATATCCTGCGGCTTTAATTCTAGACAAACACTGTGTGACTGGAACGCAACCATGTCCAATAATTGCCCCCCGTAAATAGTGTCCGCCTCTGGACCGGAAAAACCCTTGGCCAGGGTTGGACTCCTGTCCAGATTTAAAATGAAAATCCTTAACATGCACATGGAACGCATAAGGTGCCGCGATAGAACAGGCAAGGGCAGGGGAGACATCAGCGCAAAGGAAATTTCCAATATCAACCAACCATCCAAAATTCGGATGGTTTACAGCAGATAGAAGCTTTTCTACTCTCTCCGGTTCTTGACAAAACATTCCATGGTTTTCGACCATTGTTGCAATTCCTTTGGAGGCTGCATATTCTGTAATCACCCGGCAGCCTTCTGACAATCGGGGTAAAACAGAATCAAAACTTCGGAAGTGTTTACAATCATAAGGGTCACCTGAGGTTGCATCGTGGCGCATTTTTTTTACGCCCAGCGCTTCTGCCGTATCAACCTGCTGTTTTATCCTGTTAATTTCTATTGCAAGATCACCATTTGAACCATTTAAAAAATTTGCCCCTACCGTATAGGCACAGATTTCAACACCTAGAGCTTCCGCTTTTTGACGCAACTGTTTTCCGTAAGAAACATTGTCCATTCCTTCAGGAGGAACTAAATCAGTAAATTCAATTGCGTCAAATCCAAGAGATTTTGTCCGTGAAATCAAAGATAAAAAGTCTTTTTTCTCGTTTGCTGGAAGACGGTAAAAGCTATAAGAACTTAGTGCATATTTCATTTTTTATCTCCTATCAGGCTTCTTAAAAAATCCGCAGCCAACCGAATGTCCTGTTCCGGTGATGGTCCGACTTCCCGTTCGATAGTAAGGAAGCCACGATAGCCGATTTCTTCCAATGCATTCAGATATGCAGGAAAATCAACACTGCCGGTTCCAAGCGGAACTTCAACAAATGCAGGTCCCCCATGATGTTCCGGTTTCGCATGCGAATACACTTCTTCCGGATCAATATCATGCAAATGCTTTCCATCCTTAGCATGGGTATGGACAATGTATTTCTGTAAATGGTAGACCGCCTGTACAGGATCATCATTGGTAACCATGACAAGGTTCGCCGGGTCTAGATTGACGGCAACACCGGTGGAACCTAAAGAATCCAAAAACATTTTCAGGCGCAACGATGGTTCCGGTCCTGTTTCAATTGCAAAATGAGCATTTAAGCTATCAGCATATTCTGCCAGAGCATGACAGGCTTCCTGCATAATTTTATACTTTTCCGAGTCAGGATTTTCCGGAACTACACCAATATGTGTTGTAACAATATCCGTACCGAGTTCCTTTGCCAAATCCAAAATTCGTTTTGACTGTTCAATTAAAGCCGGATTTTTATCCGGATTTGAAAATCCGCAACCTAAATCCCCGCACAACGCAGAGATCTTAAGTCCCCGTTCGTTTGCTTTCTTCCGGAAGTCCTTCCGTTTTTCTGCATTCAAAGCATCCGGGGACATTGCACCAGATGTAGCATAAACCTGAAATCCATCTGCACCGGTCGAAACGGCCAGGTCTAAAGCTGAATCAATGTCAGTGCGAAAGGAATCTAAAATTACGCCGATAGGAAATCTGTACATAAATAAAATCCTCTCTCATTTTTTTATAATTATAACTGAAAGCAAGACAGTTCTCAATGGACAAAACGCCTGGAAATATGGACAAATTGACTTAATCTTACTTTTTTATATTAATTTCATTTAAGGAAACCGTATTTAATGGGTTGTCTTTCAAGGCCGTTTTTAACTGTGAATCAGAAACATGAGTATAGATTTGTGTTGTACCTAAATTTATATGCCCAAGTATTTCCTGCAAAACTCGAATATCGACACCGTTTTGATGCATCAAAGTCGCAGCTGTATGGCGAAGTTTATGTACAGAATAACGGCTGGGGTCCAGTCCACTTTTTTGCAAAAAATGTTTTACAATATCCTGCACCATTCGCGGAGAAATTCTTGTGCCTCGTTGACTTAAAAATAAAGCATTTTTATCTTTGATTTGAAATTTATAATTTTTACGTTCTTCTTCATAAAGATTTAAGGCATTTTTGCAAACTTCATTTAAATATAGCTGTCGTTCTTTGTCACCTTTTCCTATTACAGTAATTACATCTCCTTGAATACTGGAAAAGTTTAGTCCAACTAATTCAGACAATCGTAATCCGCAATTCAGAAATAGAGTAATAATTGCCAAATTGCGCTGTTGGAAGCGTCCGTCAATACTAGCTAAAAGGGAAAGGCTTTGCTCAAAATTCAAATAAATGGGAAGTCTTTTATTCTTTTTCGGGGATTCCAGCTCTAACGCTGGGTTACGGGAAATCATTTTCTGGGAAAAAAGAAATTTATAGAATCCTTTTAAGCTGGAAATTTTACGCATTCGTGTCGTAGCTGAGTTTGCACGTGTGTCAATTCTGAAATTCAGATATTCATAAAGATTTGCTAGTGTCAGATTTTCAACTAGAGACAACGGAACATCAGATGCATTGATTTGATTAAAATCTATATGGGAGTTTGAACACAATTTATATTCCAGCATTAGATAACGAAAAAATGTACGCAGATCTAAATAATATTCCCAAACCGTTTTTTCTGAAAGATTTCGAATTGTACGGACATACGAAAGATATTCTCGGCAATATCGTGGAACATCATTAATAGTAGCTAAATTCATATTTCCTCCTTTCACAATTGCGCAAAATATTCATTTTGCGCAATTGTGAATGCATAAGCAAAGGAGGGAACTTAAGGGTTCCCTCTTTCATAGTTTATATTTCTCCTATTTTCTTTGTAACCTTGTGTTCAATTGGAGTCCATCGTACACGTTTAAACAAAGCAATTACAGCAATGGGCAAATAAGTGAACATAAACAAAGGAAATGTAAACAAATACCGTATCTTCTTTGCATCATCGCAACGAATCTTATTCCACTCTGAAATTGTGGTGATCAGCCCAACCAAGAAGAAAGTAAGATAAAAGCGAACAAAAATTAGCACAAATGAAAGAATGACAGACAACATTAATGTATCTGCATCTGTAGGTGAAAGTGCCGATGCAATCAATGCGCCGCAGTTTACGCCAAAACAAACAATTGAAATAATTAGAGCCGGCATAATTGTCATTAGCAAATCATAACAAGCAAAACTGCAAGAAAAGATATTTCTAATTAAACGTCTACCATAATTTGCAAACACCTGATAAAATCCTTTTGCCCAACGCAAGCGCTGCTTGTAAGATTGATGGAAAGTTTCCGGTTGTTCATCAAAAAATTCTGCATCTCTCGCATAACCAATTTTTCTTCCTTTGATGGCACAATCCACGGAAAATTCGATGTCCTCTGTTAAAAGCGTATAATTCCAGCCATTATTCTGCAGTAAAACTTCTGTATTAATTAAAAATCCAGTCCCGGAAACTGCACAATTGGTATGTAACATCATACGCGCATCGTTTAAATAGCGACTTTCCCGAAGAAACCATAAAGAATAACCCGCACTAATCCAGTTTGTTCCATAATTTTTACTGTTACGATAACTGGTAACAGCAGCATATCCCTTATTAAATACGCTGTTCATTGCTTTAACATAATTTTCCGAAAGTAAATTATCTGCATCAAAGATAAAAAAGCCGTCAAATGCTTTTTCGCCGTAATCCTGAAAAACCTGATGAAATCCATAATTCAGCGCATAGCCCTTCCCTATTGCAGTTTGATTGAAGCGTTCATATACCACCGCTCCCGCTCCACGCGCCACTTCTGCTGTATCATCAGTACAGTTATCTGCAACAACAAATACTTGAATCAAATCCGCAGGATAGTTCTGCTTACGAATGCTTTCAATCAGGGGAGCAATCACAGAACTTTCATTTCTTGCCGCAATCATAAATGCATATCTATGTTTTTTCTCTTCCGGTATATTTCTTCTAACTTTTTCCTTTTTACAAAAAAAAAGTGAAACAAAAATATAGAAAAACTGATAGAGATAAAGAAGTACAAACAGTGTATATGAGATCGAATTAAAATTGCTGATAAACTGTTCCATAATTCTTTTGGCTCCTTTCTAAAATGAACTTTTTTGCACAATAATTCCACAGTTTGTTTTTTGTTCACTTAAGTATACAAATTTTCTATGTCATTATATTTTCGAAATTCTTAAGTATATCTTACATAATTCGTCTGTCAAATTTTAAAAGATTTTTACGTACTTTTAATTTTAACTTATTGTAACATAGTTTGTATTGAATTGACTAATGTCAATTTTTGTGGTATAATGGATTTAAATTTGAAACAAGAATTTTGGAAAGGACATGGTTTTGGGATGATAACAGCAATTGTGGGTGGAAACTGGGGAGATGAAGGAAAAGGTAAGATTACTGACATGCTTGCAGAAGCATCCGATGTTGTTGTGCGTTTTCAGGGAGGTGCCAATGCCGGGCATACCATTATCAACGAGTATGGGAAGTTTGCTCTTCACATTCTTCCTTCTGGTGTTTTCCGCAGCAATGTCATGAATGTGATTGCGCAGGGTGTAGCTTTTAATCCAGAACAGTTTTTCAAAGAATTAGACGCTTTGCTTGCCAGTGGAATTCCTATGCCGAATTTGATGATTTCGGACCGAGCGCAAGTGCTGATGCCGTATCACGTGTTATTTGATCAGTTAGAAGAACAGCGGCTTGGCAGCAAAAGTTTTGGATCTACAAGATCTGGAATTGCTCCGTTTTATTCTGATAAGTATTTGAAAATCGGACTGCAGGCTGGAGAGTTGTTTGATGAAGAAATTTTAAAGGACAGGATTAGTAAGGTTTGCGATATTAAAAATAAGACCATTGAAGCACTGTATCCGGGCAATCCTCTTTTGGATCCAGAAAAAATATATCACACCGCTGTAAAATATAGAGAACGCATGCGCCCCTTTATGGCAGATGTTGCATATTATCTTTACGAAGCGGATATGGCAGGGAAAAAAATTTTATTGGAAGGTCAGTTGGGGGCGCTGAAGGATACTGATAATGGAATTTACCCTTTTGTCACGTCTTCTTCTCCCCTGGCTGGGTTTGCTTCTGTAGGTGCAGGTATTGCGCCGCACCGAATTAAAGAAGTGATTACTGTAGTAAAGGCTTATTCTTCTGCGGTGGGTGCGGGTGCTTTTGTCAGTGAGATTTTTGGAGACGAGGCTACTGAACTCCGAAATCGCGGCGGAGATGGCGGTGAATACGGAGCAACGACCGGGCGTCCGCGGAGAATGGGCTGGTTTGATATAGTTGCGTCTCGTTATGGCTGCATGATGCAAGGTACCACGCAAGTTGCTTTTTCTCTATTGGATGTTTTGGGTTATTTAGAAAAAATTCCAGTTTGTGTTGGTTATGAAATTAACGGTACTGTAACCGACCGTTTCCCGGTAACTTCCCTATTAAATCAGACAAAACCGATATATGAATATTTGGATGGATGGATGTGTGATATCCGTGGAATCCACCAGTTCCGTGATCTTCCTGAAAATGCAAAAAAATATGTTCGGTTTGTGGAAGAAAAACTGGGGTATCCCATTACGATGATATCCAATGGTCCGAAACGTACAGACATTATTTATGTAAAATAAACTCAAAACAGGTAGAAATTGAGCCTCCGGAAACGGCAGCAAGAGGAATGGTTCTTATCTCGGTTGCTGGAACGTGCTGCTTGTGTAGCGCCAGAGTACTACTCTTCCAAATTATTATAGAAACACAGGCAGAGGACATTACGGACGGACAGATTTCTTATAATCTTTGCGCAGTAAAAAATGAAAGAATGTCCGTTGGTCATTTGTTCGCCGGAAGGAATGCTGTTTAACGGTATGGTTGTAAATCATATTCCATTGGTTAATACCTTGAAAGAAAGCGTATGCCGACTTTATTTTGCAAACGATTCGATGCGTCTTGAGTACTTTCAATCTGGACAGTTGACAGTATCAAAGTGATTTGTCAATAGAAGTGCAACACTTTTAACAGAATTTTTGCAACTCCAAGTTCCATGC
>CALXAO010000083.1 GCA_944386295.1 uncultured Clostridia bacterium
TATCATAAATTTACGAATTAGTCTATGTGGCGGTTCGAATCTGTCCAAGGATTTGCTTCTGTGGGGAATCTATATCAAAAAATGCATTTCGCTGGTTCGAATCTGTCTACAGACCCGAAAAGCCCGAAATGCATCTACAAAATTTCGAAAAACTTTAGAGTCGAAAAAAACGGAGAAATCTCTCGAAATCTCCGTTTTTCTCTTGTTTTCGTGCCTGCATCTAAATCATACACTTAACATGGCAGGGATGGCAAGACTCGAACTTGCGAATGCCAGAGTCAAAGTCTGGTGCCTTAACCACCTTGGCGACATCCCTGTATAAATTTTTCTTTATTATACTATCTGCAGAGGGAAACGTCAAGAAAATTCAAAAAAAAATCAGTTTTTCTGTTATCAAGAGCTGAAATAACAGAACGGAAAACTCGCACAATAAAAATGGACTTTATCAAAGAAAGGACGCAAAATATGAAAAAAGGGAAAAAACATTCTAAATATTTTTGCGAAGACCAATTCCTGAAAAACCGGGTGGCATCGGCAACTGACGCTACGGGGTATGCAGTCACTGTTCCCGCCACTGACAGCGAAGCAGTCAACCTTTCCCGGTTACAAGGCGGAATTCCAACAACCAGCGACCGTGACAATAACACAAAGTCCTAAAAAGCGCAGGTTTCTTATTGCAAGGAACCTGCGCTTTTCACTTGAGTCAAAAGAACTTCCCTTTCGTTTTTCAACTGACCGTTTATGACAGCATCCAAAAGCCACCGTTGGACAGCGCCCAACGCAGGGCCCCGAAAACCGAGCGCATAAAGATCGTGCCCAGTGAGGGCTAAATCTTTCAAACGGCAACAATCCCCCCGTTGCAAAATATCCTCCAAAAAAACAAGCTGTACCGCCTGTTCCTCCGGAGAAAAGCAATACCGAAGAAGCACCGCCCGTCGAACATCTTCTACTGAAGAAACAGATAAAAGCCGCCGAAGCGCCAAAACACCACCGGAAAAGGAACGCCCTTGTCTACACAAAAACAAAATGCGTTGTCTCGTCCGGGTTGGATAACGGAGCCGGGTCAATATTTCGGTTTGCTGTGTTTCTCCCTGATCTAAAAGCAAAGAAGACATCCGAAGCAGCGGATCCGCCGGAAGGTTTTTCCAGCGCGACACAAAAGAAAAGGGCATACATTCCGGAAGCAACACCCGACAAACTTCAGGAAACCGATCCAAGACATCTCCGGCAAAAGAACCTGCCAACAATTTTAACCATTCCTGCAAAACTCGTTCCGGCGGAAGCAATGTCAATCTGATTGCTGCCCGACGGATAGACTGGCCCGTATCCTCAGCAATGTCAAACCCTAAGGTAGCAGAAAACCGCAAACAGCGTAAAACACGCAGGACATCTTCCAGCAAACGTACATCCCCATCTCCCACACAGCGAAGAATTCCATACTGTAAATCCTTTCTCCCACCAAACGGATCACAAAGTCCGTCTAAAGGCCGATATGCCATTGCGTTTACAGTAAAATCCCTCCGGGATAAATCTTCACAAATATTCCCGGAAAATGTAATTTCTTTCGGGCGTCGACCATCCGTATAAAACCCATCTTTCCGTAAGGTCGTTACTTCGTACCGTCCGCTGGGTAAAACCACCGTCACCCCACCGAATCGAATACCGGTAGCAATTACCGGAACTTCCGGAAAACAGGCCTGTACTTGCCAAGGAAGAGCTACGGTAGCAATGTCCCAGTCGGCCGGATTCTCCTTACGCAGCAAATCCCGCACACAACCTCCCACCACATAAGACGCGTATCCACAGTTTTCCAATCGGGAAAGCAAAAACTGAACATCTTCCGGAAGCGGCAAAAAGATCATAAAATCGTCCTCCGGAGTCGGGCCAATAAGGTAGTAAAATACAAAGGAAGAGGGCTGTCAAATTCCATCCAAGTATGGGTAACAGGATGTTGAAACCCCATTTTTTTCGCGTGAAGACATTGCCCTTTCAACCCAAAAGTTTCCGCATTTTTTGGAGCGTAAACAGGATCCCCCACAATAGCATGTCCCACGGAAGAAAGATGTACCCGAATTTGGTGGGTCCGACCGGTTTCCAGGCGAAATAAAACCCAGGAATAGCCCGGATATTCCTCTAAAACCTGGTAATGAGTCACTGCCGGTTTCGCATTTTTTTCAGTTACCGCCATTTTTTTTCGCTCCACAGGATGACGTCCAACAGGAGCATCAATAGTCCCGGAAGATTGACGCAGATGTCCTAAAACAACAGCCTGATATTCCCGCAAAAACGAATGAACCTTGATCTGTGCGGCCAAGTCTTGATGTGCCCGATCGTTTTTGGCAACCACCAAAAGACCGGATGTGTCTTTATCTATCCGGTGAACAATTCCCGGCCGCAACACCCCATTGATACCAGAAAGACGTCCCTGACAATGGGCCAGCAACGCATTAACCAGGGTCCCGTCCGGATTGCCAACCGCAGGGTGTACGACCATACCCTGGGGCTTATTCACCACCAGTAAGTCTTCGTCCTCATAAAGAATATCTAATGCAATTTCCTGAGGTATCGCATTGGGCAAAACCGGATCGGGCAGAGTAATTTCTATTTGTTCATTTCCCTTCAGACGAATATTCTTTCCGGCCGGAGAACCGTTCACAGTAACAGCACCCTGTTCGGCCAATGCGGCAACAGCCGAACGGGAATAACATTCCCGTTCGGCTGACTGGACATGGTTCAATTGTTCCGTAAGAAATTTATCTAACCGTTGCCCCGCATGCTCCGAGGCAGAGAAAAACGACAGCCGTTTCATCGAATGGCCTCTCCCTTAGTGCAAAGAAACACAACTAAAAACAATACACATCCGCAGGTCACAAAAATATCCGCCACATTAAACACTGGGAAGTTGATCCAGCAAAAGTCAAAGAGGTCCACTACAGCCCCCCGAAACAACCGATCCACCAGATTTCCCGCACCACCAGCAAGTACAAAAACTACCGCACAGCGAGCCACTGGGTGTGCCACATGCCCCCGGAGTAAAAACACAAGCAAAATAAACAGAATAATTAGTGTTATAACCGAAAGTAAGAGAACACGACCGGAAAAAAGGCTAAACGCAACTCCAGTATTTTCCCGGTAAGTCAATTGAAATACCCCTGGAATCAAAGGATAAGTTCCAATCGGACGAAGGTAAACTACACTCAAGTGTTTAACAAACTGATCCAATCCTAGGATTGCTGCGAACAGAACGGAAAGACTGACTCCTTCCTGCAGTTTCGAATGGGTCATGCAAGATCTCCGTTCTGGAAACAATCAATCCTCATCGTCGTCAAAATAATCATCATCGTCATCATCATCGTCTTTGAAAAAAAGTTTCTTCTTTTTCTTTTCGGGCTTCTTGTTCTTTTTGTCCTGCTCATCAAACAAAGTCCGCAGAATCCGACTTTCATCTTCCGTCAACGTTCCAACGGCTTTTCCCCTCTTTCCGCTGTACACCGTAAAGTCTTCCTCTTCCGGATCGCTGTACACCGTTTTCTGTTCTGGAACAAAGTTAGAAGACACAGCGTTCATCACCACGGTAGGATCGGACACCTCTGCGGAAGAAACCACAGAAGTATCAGCAAAAGATTCATTAAGAATTTCCAATGTTTCCGACCCAATAGTCACATCCGCCAGATCCATCTTAGGCAGTTCCTGAATCATTTTAATATGGTTGGTATAAGAATCAATCAAAGAAGTTTTAAACTGTTCAATTTCTTTGCTCAGTTTTTGATTCACAGCATTCTGGCGGTTTGCCTCGGTTTGCGCAGTTTCGATCAGTTTCTTCGCATAATCTTCCGCCTCTGCAACCAAGCGATCAGCCTTCTTCCGAGCCGCAGTCATTTCTTCCGACGGTGTGACCGGAGCGGCAGGAGCAGGAGAAGAAACCGGCGCAGAAACAGGAGCAGTCATACTGTTCAAACGGTCCGTTAAAAGCGAGACTTTATTTTTAAGCGCGTTACGTTCCTCAAGCAATGAAGAATAATCAACCAAAATTTCATCTAAAAACTGATCAACCTCTTCCCCTTTATATCCGCCGCCTTTGGTGCTAGTAAATTCTTTCGTTTCAATTTCTTTTGGGGTAATCATGTTCAGCTCTCCTTCAGTGAAGTGTGTTTTTTATTAAAAATTCATTTCGTGTTCAATATCTTCAAATATATCACCGGAAATCTCCAGACCGCCGGGAATAATCAGATATGTATTGGATGCAACCTTTTTAATTTGGCCATTAAGCGCATAGGAAACACCGCTGAGAAAATCTACAAACCGACGAGAATCCTTGGAAACCAACTCCAAATTCAAAATAATAGTCTTACGGTTCAAAAGATGATCAGCAATGGACAGTAAATCATCCCTTTTATCAGGCTTAGCCAATACAAACTGCGGCTTTGGCTTAACCATATCATCCAAATCGTCCGGATCAGAAAATCCCAAAGCTTGCTTTTCAGACCTCTCTTCGTCATAAGAATCGTCGCCCATCAATTTTCTTAATATACTCATTACATCGATCATCCTTTCACAATTCTGTTATTGAAATATATAGGAACCGACACGGATCATATTTGCTCCGTACTGAACCGCCAGAGGAAAATCCTTACTCATCCCCATGGACAAATATTTCATGCAAATGTTTTCATCCGAGACTGTTTCCGATAGATTACAGTACAGCTCGTACATTTTTCGATAATAATCTTCCCGTGTGTCAACCGGCATAATTGCCATCAACCCCAGAACCCTCAATTCCGGCAACTGCCCGATACGGGACAAAAGCTCCGGAAGATGTTCTAAGAAAATCCCATACTTAGTCTCTTCCCGGGCAATATTAACCTGTACCAGAATGTCCTGTCGCATCTGTGCCATACGGCAACAGTGGGCAAGTTCTTCCGCCAGATGAACAGAATCTACCGATTGAATTAAATCAGCAAACCGAACAGCAGTACGAACCTTATTGGTTTGCAAATGCCCAATTAAATGCTTGGTTCCGGGAAGTAGATCATACCGTGCAGCAAGAGCCTGTACCCTGTTTTCCGCAACGTCTGTCACATGACAGTCGGCCAGAACACGCAGCGCTTCCGGCGGTTGATTTTTTGTTACAACAACGAGACGTACCGATTGCCCAATTCCGTTGGTACGGCAGATCTGTTCTACCGAAGAATGAACCGATTTGATTTGAGCCTGTATCATAAGCTTTCCCTAATTCTCTGCATTAATTAATATTGATAATTTTTCCGTCGTAAATATCCTGTCCCGCAATTACAATTCGATCATTTGCAGCCAAACCTCGGGAGGCAGAATCTGCAACAACAACCGCAATCGCATCATTACTGAACAAAACCCGTACCGGTTTAAATACCAGCTTTACACCAGACAAAACATAAACGCCGGTCTGTTCCTCCTCCATACGAAGCGCACTAAGGGGAATCTGAAACCCGTTGTAAGTTTTGCGAATAATCCGCACTGAAGCAATTCGGAGTGTATAAACAGCTTCATTCATAAACGAACATTGGAACATCACCGCGCACTGTCCGTTTTCCTCTGGGGAAACATACTGTACAACAAAAGTCAAAGACTGCGTTCCAAAACCAGCCACATCCACCTCCGCAGCAAAGGTCGCGCCAGATGAAAATCCTGCCGCATCTTCCGCGTCCATCAGACAGGCAAAGCCCCAATAAGAGTACTGCTGCAATTTATACGCATTCTTCTCTATCGTGTCTGGCACACCGCCAGACAGGAGGGCTTGCAGCGAAGAAACTGTGATCTTTCCATAGTCCGAATACCGAACCGACTCATACCCATCGCAATTGGAAGAAAAATACCCGGCAGACGTAGTGTAAACCGATTCTTCCTTATGCCCCCCTTCAGATAAAATAGCAGTGCGTGTAGCCTGCAGTTGTGAAAGAACAGAAGAATAGTATGAAGAATTTCCGGAAGCGCGAATGTCTTTTTTAATAAAACTTACCTGAACAGCATCGGCCATTTTCTGGGTATGGAGTAAACTGTTGCCGTCCAACTGTCCTAAATAGTTTTCAATTGCCTCACGGGTCTGATTGTCTAGAGTCACAATATCGTACTGTGAAGTATTCCGAATACTTTCTTCCAGCAACGCAATCTGACGGTCCAGTGTATCGACAGTGAGTCGATCTGTCACAGAAAGCTCTCGTCCGCTACAACTGATAACCTTTTGGCCAACGGCAGCCCGTTCTCCGTTGGCAAGTTCATAGGAAACCCAAGGATAATTTCCAAAAGAAAAAACCTGTTCGTCCCGAAGGGCAATCCCGGTAACGGTCAGATAATCGTTATAACTTGTCCGTTCCGCCGGTTTGATTTCAATTTCGTTGCTGAACAGGATGGAAGGAAACATGCTGCCAATAAAATAAACAGCCAAAACAGCCGCAACAAGCCAAAATACAAGAGTAGGCAGCCGCTTACTCATAAGAAATCATTCCTTTACAGGAGAAATCGTAGAAATAGCATGCTTGTACACCATGCTCGTTTTTCCTTCGCTTTCCAGCAAAATCACATAATTGTCAAAACTTTTCACCAATCCGCGGAGTTGAAATCCGTTAACCAAATACACAACAATCGGAAACCGGTCTTTTCGTAACGTATTGAGAAAAGTATCCTGAATATTAGTATTCCGGTTTGGGCGTCCCTCGGAAGCCGTCTCCAGCACGGAAATGTCTGTTTGTGTGTTTTCCAACATAAAGTCCTCCAAAACCAAACATATAATAAATCTTTCACTTATTATATCATACATTTAGAAAATTTGCTATACTCTTCCCGCAATTGTTCAAAATATTGTTAAAATCCATAACATCCGGATAAAACCAAACAATCCGAGAATCCCGGCGTAGCCAAGTTAACTGCCGCTTCGCATACCGTCTGCTTTCCATTTTAATCCGTTCCACGGTCCGAGCAAGATCCACCGTTCCATCTAAATAGTCAAGAAACTGCGCATATCCAATTGCCTGCCGGGCCGTCCGGGAACAATGGTGCAAGTCCAGCGCACGCACCTCCTGTTCCAGCCCCTGAGCCAACATCTGCTCCACCCTCAGATCAATCCGGCGGTACAATTCCTCCCTGTTCCGGAAATTCAATCCTAAAATCAAGCTCTCATATTGCGGCTTGGCCGGACGAGACCGTTGATTTTGTTCTGTCAATGTTCGCCCTGTAGCATAAAAGACCTCCAAAGCCCGGATCACCCGCTTGCGGTCATGGACATGCAGCCGGGCTGCTGTCTCCGGATCCAACCGACACAGTTCCTCCATTAGGCAACTGCCGCCATCGGCATCATAACGAACACATAAAGATTCCCTCAGCGCGGGATCCGCCGTCTCCTCTGCCAGACAAATTCCGTCCAGAAGCGCCGTCCAATACAGCGCTGTCCCTCCAGTGACAATTACAGTTTTCCCCCGGCTAAGAATTTCCTGCACCGCAGTATTGGCAAGGTCCAGATAACGTTTCAGAGTAAATTCCTCGTCCGGACCAGCAATACTAATCATATGATGAGGAACGCCTTCCTGTTCTTCCAATGTAGGCTTTGCTGTTCCAATATTCATTCCTCGGTAAATTTGCATGGAATCGGCAGAAACGATTTCCCCGTCAAACCGATGGGCCAGGGCCACAGCAAGTCGGGTTTTTCCAGAAGCTGTTGGTCCGACGATCGCAACTATCTTAGACAAATTCCAGTCCCCTTCTTACATTATTTTACACGCCGGAACTGTTTTTCGATTTCCCTACGAGAAAGTGAAAAAACAATCGGACGCCCGTGAGGACAGTATTTCAACGTATCTTTCCGCCGGAAATACGTCTCAATTAAGTCGTACAGCTCCTCTGCCGGGCTTTCGCTGCCCTGCCGAATGGAAGCTTTACAAGCTAATTCATAGAACAAACGATCCATCAGTTTGTCCCCAGGTTCAGTAGCTATACGATCGGCCAATTCTTCCAAAAAAGGAAGGGCATCCTCCAAAGAAATTAACTCAGGAATTTCCCGGACCAACAAATCTCCGTCTCCAAATGGCTCCAAAACAAACCCCAAAGAATTTAAAAGGTCAAGATGCTCTCCCAGAAGTTGATTTTGACCTGCGTCGGCCCGGCAGAGTATTGGCTGCAACAGACTTTGGGAAGAAACAGGGCTCCCACGGAGTTTTTCAAAATTCATCCGTTCATGAAGCGCATGCTTATCCACAAACAAAATTTCGTCCTCTTTTTCTACAATTATATAACATCGAAAAGCCTCTCCCAAAATCCGGAAATAAACTGGCGTTTCAAAAAGCACAGGAGCAGAAACCGGAGGTTCCTCAACTGGCACAAATGCATCCGAAAGAACCTGAGCCGGAGGCTCCTCAGGTGGAGTGATCGTCCAATCGGAAGTCAGAGATTTTGAGGGCGCATTCACAACTGAAATTGATTCTGTAGAAACAGACACGGACTTTTTTTGCGTTTGAGAAGCTGGTAAGACATCGGAAAAAACAATTTTTTCCCGTTTGGATACAGGCGTCTGCGCCTTTGGTTCCGAAGGAAAAGAAATTTTCTCGGATACAGCGTCAGAAGGCGGTATTGCAACTGGAACCGGCACAGGACGAACCAAAGCCTTCGGGAAATGCATCTGAACAACACCGTTGTCCGCACGCAGTGCCTCTTCTGCAGCGCAACGAATCAGACCAGAAACCGCCGTTTCATCGGCAAATTTCACTTCCAGTTTTCCGGGATGAACATTAATGTCCGCCCGATTGACTGGCATTTCCAAAAACAAAACGCACACCGGAGCCCGTCCCACCAACATACTGTTTTTATATGCAGATTCAAAAGCGGTGGAAAGAAGCTTGGAACGAACATATCGTCGGTTTAGAAAAAAGACTTGCCGATTCCGATTAGGCTTGGTATAAACAGGTTTGCCCAGATATCCAAATACCCGTCCGACCTCTGTTTCATAATTGACAGGCAACAGCATTTCAGAAAATTCCCGCCCAAACACAGCCCAGACAGTATCCATCAGGTTGTCCTGTCCCGGCGTTTGAAGCCGTTCCGTACCATTAACCGAAAACCGGAAAGAAATCTCCGGGTGAGATAGAGCCAGCCGTTCCACCATGGACTGGATTACCCCAGCTTCAGTCGTTTCGCATTTCATAAATTTCAATCGAGCAGGAGTATTAAAAAATAAATCGCGAACAGTAAACACCGTCCCATCAGCACAACCGATTTCTTCAGAAGAAAGAATAGTTCCTCCTTCCAAATGCAACATCCGCCCGCTGACCTGCCCGACAGGTTTGGTTATAAGTTCCACCTTAGACACAGCAGAAATGGCAGCTAACGCCTCCCCGCGGAATCCCATAGTTTCAATACGAAATAAGTCCTCTTTGGTGGAAATTTTGCTGGTCGCATGCTTCAAAAAAGCTTTCTCAGCATTTTCGGGAGACATGCCGCAGCCGTTATCGATAACACGAATTATCTTCAATCCGCCGCCGGAAATTTCCACACCGATTCGGCTGGAACCGGCATCAATGGCATTCTCTACCAATTCCTTAACCACCGACGCCGGCCGTTCCACCACTTCTCCGGCAGCAATCAAACTGACAACGGACGCGTCCAGCAAGTGAATGTCAGACAACGGCCTCCACCTCCTTATACTTCCTTCGCTGTTTTAACCAACTGATATAGTTCATTCATCGCTTCAATGGGCGTAAGCACTGTCACATCCAGTTGTTTGAGTTTCTCCAGGATCTGGCCGCCTACCATGTCTCCCATGGACAATTGCAGATCGTCCGGAGAATGCTGCGGACCGGAGGTAAGTTCCTGCTTCTGTTTCCCGGATTCTAATTCAATAAGAACCTCCTCTGCCCGCCGGATAATTTCCTCCGGAACACCGGCCAATCGGGCGACCTCCACACCGTAACTGTCATCTGCCCCGCCCTCTACAATTTTACGCAAAAACAGAATATCTTTTCCTTTCTTTTTCGCCGCAATATTGTAATTCTTAATTCCCGGCAAGGTCTTTTCCAAGGCAATCAGCTCGTGGTAATGTGTGGCAAAAAGAGATTTTCCTCCGATTTTCCGTGTCACATATTCCAACACCGCCCGAGCAATACTCATACCATCAAAGGTCGAGGTTCCCCGGCCGATTTCGTCAAAAATCATCAAACTGCGCCGTGTCGCATGTTTTACAATATACGCGACTTCCGACATTTCTACCATAAAAGTGGACTGTCCCATAGCTAGGTCATCAGAAGCGCCAACCCGGGTAAAAATTTTATCCGTTAGTCCAATGGTAGCGGAAGACGCAGGGACAAAAGAACCAATCTGCGCCAAAAGAACAATCAATGCCACCTGACGCATATATGTAGATTTCCCAGCCATATTCGGGCCGGTAATTACTGCCGTACGTTGGGTATCCCGATCCAGAAAGGTATCGTTTGGCACAAACATTTCATCACGCAGCATTTTTTCTACTACTGGATGGCGTCCGTTCCGAATTTCAATCCGATCACCGCTGTCAACAAAAGGACAGGTATAGTTGTTTTTCACCGCCACATAAGCCAACGACTGAAGCGTATCCAAAACTCCGACAGCATCAGCAGTACTGCGAATCCGTTCCTGATTTTCAGTTAGCTTTTGCTTTAGCTCACAATACAACTGATATTCCAGTTGCACAATCTGTTCAGAAGCCGATGCAAGCCGAACTTCCAATTCCTTGAGTTCTGGGGTAACAAAACGTTCGGCATTCACCAGAGACTGCTTACGGATATACTCCTCGGGTACAGAAGGAACATTTAACTTGGTTATTTCCAAATAATAGCCAATGATTTTATTATAACCGATTTTCATATTCTTGATGCCGGTCCGCTCCCGCTCCCGATTGACCATATTGGCCAGAACCTCTTTGGTATTTCCTTGCAGCTGACGCAGTTCATCCAGCTCTTTGTTGAAGCCTTCTCGGATAATCTTTCCGTCTCGGATGGAAACGGGAGGATCATCTCGGATAGCAGATTCAATAAGCATATACAGATCTTCCAGTCCGTCTATCTGAGCATACAACCTTTTTAGAAGCGGAGTTTCCATATTCTGAATCTTTTCCCGAATTTGTGGCAGGGACGCGAAGCTGAAAGAAAGGTTTTTCGTATCCCGTGGATTTATGGTATCATAAACAATCTTGGTTGTTAGCCGCTGAATATCCCGAACATTACCCAGCAAATCCCGGAGTTCCGTCCGCTCCCGATGACGGTTCACCAGCATTTTAACTGCTTCCTGCCGCTGGGTAATGGCACCTAGGTCAGTTAGAGGCTTCTCCAAAAAACGCCGAAGTTGGCGGGCACCCATGGCCGTGCGGGTCTTGTCAATCACGCCCAACAGGGACCCTTGCCGTTCCTTGGACCGGAGCGTTTCAACAATTTCCAGATTTCGCCAAGTAGAATAATCAATGTCCATAGAGTTACTGTCGCCCAGATACCGCAATTCCCGAATATGGGATAAATCACAGAACTGGGTCCGGTGAAGATATTCCAGCAATCCCCCTGCTGTTTTCAGTTGCATAGAACTTTGAGAAAGATTCAACTCTTCCGATTTTTTTCCGGTCTGCCCTTCCACCCGGGCCGTACAGTCCCGCAGCAGAAATACCTTTCCTTCTCCCTTTTTCACAGCACACTGTTCCGTTCGGCCGAAATATTCGGCAAGAAGAGGCACTTGCATACACTCCTCATTGATATAACATTCCCGGGGAGAATATTTTCCCAAATGAGCCAGATACTTCCGGTCGGTATTTTTATAGACATCTGTTACAAACCAGTCACCGGTCGTTACATCAATAAAGCAAAGGCAAACCAGATCATCTTCGGTATAGATCCCTGCAATATAACTGTTTTTCTTCTCGTCCAACATTGTCGGTTCGGTCACGGTTCCTGGTGTAATAACACGCACAACCTCCCTACCCACAACTTCATTGGAATCCTCCGCCTTATTCTGCTCACAAATTGTCACGCTGTAGCCTTTGGAAACCAAACGGGAAATATAGTTATCCACGCTATGATAGGGCACCCCACACATAGGCGCCCGTTCTTTTAAACCACAATCCCGGCCGGTCAAAGTAATGTCCAATTCCTTACTGGCAATTTTGGCGTCCTCAAAAAACATTTCATAAAAATCGCCCAGTCGGTACATCAAAATGCAATCCTGATACTGTTCCTTCATCTCCCGGTACTGTTTCATCATGGGAGAAAGACTTTCTCCTTTTTCCATTTTGGCTGTGCTTGTTGCCATCTTTGTCCTCATCCTTTCCGGTTTTCCGCACCGCAATCAATGGCAGCCATGGCACCCCTCACAATGGGTTCCGTCACAACCGCCGGACTCCTCGCCGGTAATATAAAAATTCAGCACCGCATACACATCGCTAACCATTTTTTCCGCTGTTTCTTTCGCAGATAAAAAATCCTTCATCAGGGGATTTTCAGATACTGTCACATATGCGGCGTTCATCTCCTCTCGCAGCCGACGGACCGTAGCCTCATCTTGCTGGTCCTCTTCTTTCTGCATCTCATTCATCAGTGCCATCCGCTTTAGGTTATATTCTCCCACATACATCTGCAGTTCAGAATCCATGTCTTGTTTTGCCCGCAATTCTTCGTAATTGCGGAATTCCTCACTATTTTGAATTGCGGAACCCAACGCATGAGCCATACCAATTAGGTCGGGATTATTTTCATGATTCATATTTATTTCCACCTTTCGATTCATTCCAATTTTTAACAGCCGAACCGCACAATGCCCAGTTGGAAGCCTTCTCAATCCGCACCGGAACCCAAAATCCGGCTGGCGCGCTACAGTCAGAAATTTGAACAATTTTATTTCCATCGGTCCGCCCGGTCAATCCGCCCGGCTGTTTTGGATCGGGCCCAAGGATTAGGACAGGAACCGTCCGGCCAAGATATTCTTCGTTGCGTAAAAGCGACAGCCGAGTCTGCAAATCGGTCAGACGGGCAAAACGCTCCTTTTGGATTTCCGGGAGAATCTGATCTTCCATAGCCGCAGCCGGCGTTCCAGTTCGGGGAGAATACAGAAATGTATACAATCCATCAAAACCGACTTCCTCAATGAGAGAAAGGGTTTGCTGAAAATCTTCTTCCGTTTCGGAAGGAAAGCCAACAATAACATCGGACGTAAAAGTTACACCCGGAATGTTCCGGCGGGCATATGCAATTTTTTCCAAATACTGTTCCCGGGTGTAACGACGGTTCATCCGCTCCAGAATCCGGTCACTTCCCGATTGAAATGGCAAATGAATATGCTTTGCTATATGTTCGCATTCCGCAATAGTATCAAATAATTTTTCTGACGCATCCTTTGGATGGGAAGTCATAAAACGAATCCGATAATCTCCATCCATCTGATTAATCTGTCGAAGAAGATCGGCAAAATCACAGCCATCCCGCCGGTCTTTACAGTAGGAATTCACATTTTGTCCCAGAAGCGTAATATCCTTGTATCCCTGCCGAATCAACCTCTCAACTTCCCGAAAAACCTCTGTTGGAGAGCGGCTCTTCTCCCTACCCCGGACATAAGGGACAATGCAGTAGGTACAAAAATTATTGCACCCCGACATAACCGTCACCCAAGCCCGAATCTTATCTTCCCGTCGGATTGGCAATCCTTCAGTCAAGTTTCCAGTACCGGGTTTCAAATCAAATACCCGCTTGTTTCCAGTCAGAACCCGATACAGATTTTCCGGAAATCGTTCCATGGCGTGAGGACCAAAAACCAAATCCACCTGCCGATATTTACGAAAAATTTCCTCCGCGGCCTGCTCTTGTTGAACCATACAGCCGCAAAGAGCAATCTTCAACGCTGAATTGCGGCGCTTAAGCGGCATCAATGCCCCCAAATGACCATACACTTTCTGTTCAGCATGCTCCCGCACAGCACAGGTATTAAACAAAATAAGGTCAGCCTCTTCTGGATAATCCGTAAATAAGAAACCCATTTCCTGAAGCATTCCGTTGAGCTTTTCGGTATCATTTTCATTTTGCTGGCAACCATAGGTCCGTGTTAAACAACAAAGCGGTCTGCCATGCTCCAACTGAAATATAGCATTGTATTCCCGAACCGCGTCCAAAAAACTTTGGACAAGCCGAGGCAATTGATTCAATGACAAAATCCCCCGTTTCTCTATGAATACTTTTATTATAATACAAAATAAGTCATTTGTAAATATCCCCCGTTTAAAAGTTAAATTTAATTTAAATTTAAAAAGAAGATCTTGCATTTCCTCCACAAATATGATATAATGCTATTAAAAATACAGAAGAAGGGAAGCAGGCTGATGCTATTCAACCCGGCAATAGAACCCAGCTGCAGTTACTGCGCCAAAGGTACTTGTCTATCCGATGGAAATATTATCTGCACAAAATACGGATTAATCCGACCAGCCCAGAACTGCATAAAATTTGTCTATGCTCCTCGCAAACGAATTCCGCCCCGTCCCCCAGTACTTCCCGAATACAACAGCAAAGATTTTTCTATTGATTAAGTTAATATTACACCGGAACATTTCCGGCAAACGATAAAAGGAGTGCTGCTAACCATGGCTTTGAAACTGAACAAGCAATATCTGGAAGGATTTGTTGCGCCCCACGAATACAAAAATATGCAGTCGTTCGTCTGCGCCGCTCATGAAATGTTAGAAAACAAATGCGGTGCAGGGAACGATTTTTTAGGCTGGACTACCCTTCCGGAAACTTATGACAAAGAAGAATTTGCTAGGATCAAGAACGCCGCAGCCAAAATCTGCGCGGACAGTGATGTTCTGCTGGTCATTGGCATTGGAGGGTCCTATTTGGGTGCTCGGGCGGCCATTGAGTTTGTAAAATCTCCCCTGTACAATAATTTAAAAAAAGACACGCCGGAAATTTATTTTGTTGGAAACAGCATTTCCTCTTCGCATCTGCAGGAAGTTCTTTCCTTGTGTGAAGGAAAAGATGTAAGCATCAATGTGATTTCCAAATCTGGCACCACCACAGAGCCCGCTCTTGCCTTCCGAGTACTGAAGCAATACTTGGAAAACCGGTATGGGAAACAGGAAGCAAAAGGCCGTATTTACGCCACGACGGACAAAGCCAGAGGCACACTGAAAGCACTGGCCGACCGGGAAGGGTATGCTTGCTTTGTTATTCCCGACGATGTAGGAGGGCGGTTTTCCGTCCTTACTCCGGTGGGATTGCTTCCCATTGCTGCAGCCGGAATTGATATCGATGCGTTAATGAACGGTGCTGCGGACGCGATGCATCAGTTGCGGAACCCGGACCTGGAACAAAATCCTTGCTATGCATATGCCGCAATCCGAAATATTCTACTGCGCAAGGGCAGAAGCATTGAAGTTACAGTAGGATATGAGCCTTATCTATGGTGCTTTGGGGAATGGGTTAAGCAGTTGTTCGGTGAAAGCGAAGGCAAAGACAATAAGGGCCTCTTCCCTACCAGTATGATCTTTTCTACCGATCTGCATTCGCTGGGACAGTATTTGCAGGAAGGCATGCGAACCATGTTTGAGACAGTACTTTGGATCAATAAAGAAAAGCAAACGTTTGTAGTAAACGAAGACAACGAGAATCTGGATGGATTAAACTTCTTAGCTGGAAAATCCATGCAGAAAATCAACCAAAAAGCATTTCAAGCAACAGCACTTGCCCATATGGACGGCGGAGTACCTTCGGTCGTTTTGGAACTGGAAGACGCCACCGCTTATTCACTGGGTTATCTGATTTATTTCTATGAGAGGGCCTGTGCGATTTCCGGCTATCTGCTGGGAGTCAATCCTTTTGATCAGCCAGGCGTGGAAGCCTATAAGAAAAACATGTTTGCACTTTTGGGGAAGCCCGGTTATGAGGATATGCGCAAAGAACTGGAACAAAAATTAAAATAAGTTATGAATAATACAAAAAAACCACAATTCTCCCCTTGCATTTTAAATTGGAACATGGTATAATAAATATAAGGGCAGCAGGTATGCTGTTAGAAAACAATTATAAAGGAGGAGCTATTTTATGATCAAAATTGTTATGGGACTGAAGGGTACTGGAAAAACCAAGATGCTCATTCAAGAAGTCAATGCTGCGGTTGCAAAGGATCACGGCAGTGTTGTCTGCATTGAAAAAGAACCGAAATTAACCTACGATATCAGTCACAAGGCAAGACTTATCAGCGCTTCCGAATACGACATTAACACCTTTGATCGCTTTTTTGGGTTCCTATCCGGCTTAATGGCGGCAAATTATGACATTACGGATATTTATGTAGATTCTATTTTTAAAATCTGCGGAGACGATATGGCCAAATTTGAGGAATTTTTGACCGAAGTAGAAAAAATTCTGAAAAATGTAAACGTATTTATTACAGTTAGCGGAGACGAAAAAACAGCAACTCAGGCAATTCGCAATTATTTCTGATTAAAAATTGATTTAGGAAGGCAGCAAAAAACTAAAGTAAATCCAAAGTTTTTTTTGAATGAGTTCAGTGCTTTACTGGACTCATTCATTCCTTTTTATTTCAACGAAATTTTATTATTATCATATCGCTTAAATTTTCCAAAATAATAAATTTTTTTTATTGAGCTGTCTACAAAATAGGAATATATTAGTCAACTCAAAATGAGCCGGAACAAAAATAAGTGCCTCTAAAATTGTCTAACTTTTAGAGGCACTTATTCCATTAAATTTTTCAGTATTCTTTGCTTCCAACTAAAATGTCTTATTTAACTTTCCTTTAAAAAAAACTTTTTGAACAAGACCGGTCCCACAATCAACAGTCTTAAACAGCCGAAAGCCATTCTTTTCAAACGCACGGATACTGCGCTGGTTATAGTCAAAAATACTACCGGAAAAGACATGGGAACAAGAGGTATTTTCAAAAGCAAAGGCGCAAAGCAGCCCAATTATTCTAGTGCCATACCCTTTGCCCCAAAATTCCTTTTCACCGATCATCAGGTCGATCCGCCGACAGTCGCTGAACGCTGCTAAACCACCGGAAAAAGGAGTTTTCATAGATCGAAGCCAACATTCTCCAATGGGACGCCCTTCTATTTCCACAATAAAACAAAGTCCAGAGGCTGCGACAGTACTGTAAATATGCGCAATATCAGCCTCTGTATAAGGTTCAGCATCCGCCCCTTCGCTAAAATACAGAACCTCTCGGTCACTGTTCCAACGGAACAAAAGAGGAAAATCTTCTGCAACCAAAGGACGAAGCAAGAGGTCCCGATCCTGAAGCTTTGTATGATGCGTAATTATTTCTTCCATTCTCATCTTCCTTTTTCAAAAAAAAACGAAGGCGCCGGAATTTCCGGGCCTCCGTCTTTTTTTTGCTGTTTTCTAGTTCGGAGGAAACGTAATCAGGAACCGTAACTAATAATATAGACCTTTCCTGTTTTCCGACCGAAATTGTAACAATCCGGCGAAGAGGGCAGGAAAATATCTACCTTGTTTCCTTTAATTGCCCCTCCGGTATCTTTCGCATAAGCATAACCATACACATATCCGTTATCCATTACAATGTACAGATAAGAATGCATGGGAATCACACTGCGATCTACAGCAACATAACCCACTTGAGTTTTATCTCCGGTTGCCGTAGTAATTCCACCCTCATCAGCATACGTATAGGCCGTAAAATTACAATCCAGCACCTGTACATAGGACTCAGGAGCACCATTACCAAGATTCAGCAAATAAGAAGCGTCGATATATACTGTCGCATCTTTGGGCTGTACCGTAACCTTATCGCTGATTACAGTTGTTTCCACTGCGACGCCGTCAAGCTTTTTGACGCGCTTTGTCACTTCCCGGATGCCAGGAACACCTGCCGTATTTTTGTAACGGGAGGCATAGGCACCGTTGAGGGAAGGAGAAAAAGAATATGCCATAAGGATCTCTTCGGTCTCGTATGGAATTGAGATCTGTTCGACAACTTCTTCATAGGTGACACGACCAACTTCAACAGAAATGTTCTCGACCAATGGGGTCTCAAGGGAATAATTAATCTCATCCTCTTCCCCTAAATACACATTGGACCGATACAGAAGATCCAGTACTGTGGCCTCCTGCTCGCTTTCATAACAGTAAGTATAAACCTTACCGTCCACGCTCAGATGTGCCAAAAAACTAGAATCACCGCTGACAACAATTTCCTCGGGAATAGTATCGCCATCATTTTCCGCGGCTGTTGAAGTGCCTGTCGGCTCGGTACTTAAGATGTCGGCTTGCAAATTTTCGTTTTCCGCTGACACCGGATTTTCTCCAGGAAACGCCAGACCGTAGACCGAAAACATAAGCACTGTAATGAGCAACATTCCCGCCGTTAAAAGCAGAACATTGAACAAAATCCTATAGTACTGAGCATTCTTATGAAAGAACTTCATTCAAACACCACCGTAGAATTCATTTTTGCAAATCTATGTTAAACCGAAAGAGACATAGACCGCATCTGTGACACAGTCCAGCTCCAGACGGCATTAAAATCATTGCAGGATGAAAAGATATTTTTGCCTTCGGTGGCTGATGGCAAAAATACCGCAGGGAAAGAACCGGTTATCTCTTAGAGAACTGAGGAGCCCGACGGGCAGCCTTGAGGCCGTACTTCTTTCTTTCCTTCATGCGAGGATCACGAGTCAGCAGACCGGCTTTTTTCAGAACAGGCTTATTGGCTTCGTCAGCAACAACCAGGGCGCGAGCCAGACCATGACGGATCGCTCCTGCCTGCCCAGAAACACCACCACCAACTACTTTAATAACCAAATCGTATTTTCCCACAGTTTCGGTTAGGGTCATGGGCTGCCGGACAATCAATTTCAGAGTTTCCAATCCAAAATAATCGTCAATATCTCTGCCATTGATGGCAATTTTACCGGTACCTTCGTACACTCTGACACTGGCAACAGATTCTTTTCTTCTGCCTGTGCCGTAGAAATACTCTTTCTTAGACGTATACATCCTCTATTTCCCCCTTAACCGATCTGATAGACTTCAGGCTTTTGAGCCATGTGATTGTGTGTATTTCCCTTGTAAATGCGCAGACGTTTTAACGCAGTACGCCCAATGGTGGTATCCGGAATCATGCCCTTAACGGCCAATTCAAACGCAAACTCAGGATTTTTTTCCATAAGTGTAGCATACTGAACTTCCTTCAGGCCACCTACCCAACCAGTATGACGACGATAATATTTCTGCTCCAGCTTTTTGCCAGTCAGAACAGCTTTTTCCACATTAATTACAATCACATGATCTCCGCAATCCACATGAGGAGTAAAGATTGCCTTATGCTTACCGCGCAGGATTTTAGCTACCTCAGCCGCAGTCCGTCCCATAGGACGACCGGCAGCATCAATAATATACCATTTGCGGTCTACCTTTGCCGCGTTTGCCATATAAGTTGCCATTTTGCTTCCTCCAAACAGAATTTTATCGTAAGTGCAACCATTTTCATACTTATATAGTATACCACAACTGGTTCCATTTGTCAAGAGGTTTTCTCTCAATTTTTCAATGTAGCAAATAGCAACTTCATTTTTCTCTTGTTTTCTTTATTTTTCTTCAATTTACAAAAACTATTTTTTAAAATTTCAAATTTTCGCATAATGCGCGATCTGGATTCACATAGGCCGTACGATAAGTCTCATAAACAACCATACCCGGGCGAGTTCCCGCAGGCTTGCGGACATTTCGGATCTCAGTATAATCCACTGCCACATTTTTTCCTTCCGACACACTGCTGTTTGTTGCAGCAATTACTGCAGCCTGGGTCATTGCCAGGTTAGAAGGCGTCTTCCCCTTCGTAAGCAGCACCGTGTGGCTTCCAGGAGCATTTTTGACATGAAACCAGAGATCCCATTTTTCAGCAACGCGTAACGTCAGCATATCGTTTTGCAGATTATTTCGCCCGGAAAGGATCAGGAATCCGTCAGCAGACCGATATCGTTCCCACCGGATCGGAGGGTCCTTCCGAGGACGTTTTCCTGCTGCCTTCTTCAAATATCCGCTTTCGGCCAACTCCCGACGAATTGCTTCTATGTCTTCCCCGTCATTGGCCCGGGCGAGAGCATCCCGCACAGATTCCGTATAAGCCAACTCCTCCCGGGCCAGACGAATTTGTTCTGCAAGGACCTGTTTAGCTGTTTGCGCTTTTTTATATTTTTTATAATATAACTGAGCATTCCGGGAAGGAGACAGGGATGGATTTAGTGGAATTTCAATCTCCCGAACCGGATCGGACGTGTAATCCGGCAACCGCACCAGGGTTTCTCTCCCTTGAAAACAGAACAAATTGGAAAGAATTAAATCTCCATACAACCGGTAAACGTCCGCTTGCGCACATTGCTCTAATTCCCCCTGTTGAAGAGAAATTTTCCGGGACAGGCGTCCTGTAAGCACTGTCAAAAGCTTTTGCAGATCCGCCGAGGTTCGCCGCAAATGTTCTGTCCGATCCCGTTCCAAATAAAAAGCATCCAGAGCCTTGGACAGGGTCTCAAATCGCTGAATTTGGGACGAATGGCCATATTGAAAGATATCCAGACAATACACATCCCGGAGACGATCAGTAGTAACCGTTTGAGGAAAACAAATTTGATCTTCAGCACAGTGGCAGATTTCAGACCAAAAAGCCCAAAAAGCCGTTTTTTGTTCTTCGGATATCTGATCAAAAGAAACATCGCAACTGCCGGTACTGCGATAAGCCAATTCCCGAGAAACCAAAGGAGACAACCCCTCAATATGTGAAGTTACCCAACTTTCCACGGTTTCTTTCTGCCCCCAGGGAAATGCCATTTCTTTCCGCAAGAGTTGCTTTCCCTGGGATGGCGGCAATTCATAAAACAGTCCTGGTAAAATTTGTCGCTTGGAAGAAGCCGAAAAATCCACCTGTTTAATGGAATCATAAATTTTTCCCTCAGCATCAGTCAATATAATATTGCTGCAGCGCCCCATAATTTCCACAATCAACCGCTTTTCCACAATATCGTGTAAATCAGTGCGGCACTCAAACCGGAAAATCAGCGTCCTTTCCAGACCGGGCTGATCCACACCCAACAACTTCGAACCAACCAAATGCTTTCGCAGCAGCATGCTGAAATTCGGCGCCTGCGCTGGATTTTCCCGGGGAGTTTCGGTCAGCTGCACTCTGGGCCGGGACGCATTTGCAGATAAAAGAAGCCGAACATTTTTCCGAAAAAACAAGTACAAAACAATTTCGTCCCGTTCGGGCTGCGTCACACGGTCTACTCGAGCCCCAACCAACGCGGAAAGTTCTTTCCGCAGGCAGTGCAGCATCAAACCATCTATCGGCATGTTTTTCCCTCCTTCCGTTTCATTCTTATTTTAAACTTCGCGCCGGATCTTCCTGCCGGGACAGAGAAATCGGCAGATCAGGAAAAGCTGCGGAAAGCGTCCGTGCAAGAAGCGAAAGCACTGGGGTCTCTGTGGCAAAATGCCCAGCCTCAATCAAAGAAAACCCAGCAGCATCGGCCTCCAGAAACTGATGATACTTGGCCTCACCCGTTACCAGAGCGTCAAAGCCTTCCGACAGGGCTCTGGACCAAAGTTCTCCGCCGGCTCCGCCAGCAACCACAACCCTTCGAATTTGTCCGCGCCCTACGGTAAACCGCAAATGATTTGATCTCAGACGCTGCTTAACCAATCGGGAAAACTGTTCTGAAAAAACCGGAGTTACCGTTCCGCACCGACCGAACATCTCCGGATCCTCCGGACAAAAAGGTTGGGAATCAGCCAAACCAATAGCATCAGCCAATGCTAAATTCACCCCTGTGTCCGCAACATCTAGATTAGTATGTGCACACACTGCCCCGATTCCCTGACGCACCAGCATCCAGGGAGTACTGCCCGGTTCCAGTCGACGCAGCGGCGAAAAAATTACCGGATGGTGAGAAACAATTAAATTGGCCTTCATTTCCGCCGCCTGAGAAATAACTGTAGGCGTAATATCCAGGCTAAGCAAAACACCTGAAACCGAATCGGTCAATGAACCGCAAAGAAGGCCGGCGTTATCAAATGACATAGCTCGCTCAAATGGAGCAAAAGTCTGAATACAATCATAAATATCCTGAATTTTATACAATCAATTGTCCTCCTGACAAAAATTTCGTTTTTGTTCCAGAAACGCAAGCAGCCGTTCCTCCCATTCCAATTCTTCCATGCGGGAAGTTCGGGCAACAACCAGTCCATTTTTGCGTTTACGGTGCGCTGCTATTAGACGATCTATGTAATATCTTCCTGCTCGGTCTGGAATAAATGCAGGGGAAAGAAAACAATCTTCCGGAACCCATGGGTCGCTTGTCCCTGCACAAGCCAGGAATACAATATAGGATTTGTCTCCTTCGCAGACTGCCTGCTCCTGCTCTATCCTATGCCCGCTACGATATAAATATTCCCGCAAAACTTCTTCCCCACTCATAGGCTGCAAAATCAGACGTACGGAAGCGGCTGGCGGGGACTCGGAAAGGATTCGGGCAATTAGTTCTCCGCCCATACCGGCCACAACCAAAGTATCATACTCCCGGGGAACCGATTTCAACCCGTCGCTGAGAATTAGTTGGACCCTCGATTCCATGCCCCAGACCCGTACGGTTTTTGCCGCCCGAACTAACGGTCCGGAACGGATATCGCAGGCAAAAGCTTCCTGGCAAAATCCCTGCAGACACATCCAGACCGGCAGAAGCGCATGATCGGTCCCCACATCGGCAAGGATACCGCATTGCCCTGCAAACCGGGCAAGGAGTGCCAGCCGTGGGGAAAGTGTCAACTGTTTTTTCATAATTCACCCTGTTCCCGATACCGGACGGGGCGAAAGGAGAAACAGATTCCCTTCCGCCCCGTAACATTGATTCGCATTTTTTATTTTTCCAGAAAACGATTCAATGCGGTAACCAACTCATCCGCATTAATACCATGGACGGCGCAGGCGTTTTCTATACTTTCGCCCCGTGCGGAAGGACATCCCAGACAATGCATCCCAAATTCAAAAAACACAGAGGCCACGTCAGGATATGTCTTCAAAATATCTCCAATAATCATATCGCTGGTAATTTTCATACTATTACTCTCCTTTACTCTTCAGTGTCAATCAAATCATACGCTTCTTCATACACATCCACAGAATAGGATTTCTCCAAAGTTTCTAGCAATGCATTGTAATCTTCTTCCTGCAGTGCATCAAAAGTCAATTGCTTCCAGCGGGGCTGGGTATACTCCAAGAAATAAACCAAATGATAACCATAAGTTGAGGAAACGACCTCACAATCTCCCGGTTTGCGGCCTTCGGCCCAAATCCAATTTTCAATGCCAGCCACCATTTCCCCTTGATCAAAATTTTCATACAACCCGCCAGTAGATGCGGAAGAAGTATCTGCTGTATTATCCGCCACCAGCGCGCTAAAGCTATCTTCGGTAGCATCGCCTTCCTTCCAGGTTTTTAGCAACGCCTCCGCTTTTGCCTTCACTTCGGCATCATCGGTAGTAACCGTCCCATCCTCTGCCTTGGTTTCAGTAACCTTCAGCAAAATATGGCGCATGGACGCAAGACTGTGCTCCGGACGGTACCGGCGAATAAAATAAAAGATGGCGCAGCCTTCCTCCAGGCTGAACATCACCTTGTCCCCTTCTTTGCGGACCTCGTCAAACAGCCAATCGGTATAGTCTTCACTAATATCATCCCGATACTGTCCTTTGTGATAGGTGGCAGTATCCTCCTGATAAATTTCCTTGTCTTTTTCCGCCGCATATTTCAACGCAGCAGCAGCAAAAGAGGCCTCATCCGTCACTTCCGAAAGAAACGCATTCGCAGAAGCTTTGCAGGCTTCGGCAGCGGCCTTTATTTCTTCCTCAGAGGCATCTTCATCCAAAGATTCCACAGGAAGGAAAAAGAACCGCAGGTCTACCGCATCCAAATCATCTTTGTTTTTTAGGTAGTAAGTTTCATAATCCACATCAGAATATTCTCGGGATGCCAGATATTCGTCCAGATAATCGCTGGCCAGAAAACGGCGTTCCAGAAATGTCCGGTAATCCGCCTCTGTCATGCCAATTCCGTAATACTCCTCCAGCAATCCATCCAGTGTTTTATCAGCCTTTTCCGCAGCTTCCCGGGCTTCCAAAACATATGCGTCAATAGAATTTTTGGAATCCTCACTTAAAACAGCACCGCGGGAAACAGCTTCTCCATAAAAGAACAGAACCTGTTTGAGCTGTTCGGTCGTAGCTTCTATAAAATATTCCGCCCAGGTCTGACCGGTTTCTTTATCGTATACCTGGTCACGCAGCGAAACACTCGGATCCAGACCAATATAATTCAAATAGCTGGAATACGTCTGTGTAAACTGTGCCACAGTAGAATAATAATTGTAACTGAACTCCAGTGCAGAAACTTCCATATCGTTGACCTTAAGTACAACCGTATCCCGCATGGCTTTGATTTTCCGTTCCCGATCTGCTTGAGCTGTCGAACAAGCTATCAAAACTGGAAGCAACAAAACTGCTGCAACCAAAAGACAAAGAACTCGCTTTAATATTTTCAACATGGTAACTCCTAACTTGTTGCCGCTAAGGGAAAACTTATTTTGTAATCGTCACTTTTTTCAAGCCCCGAGGCGCATCCGGATTACGGCCCTTGACCTCGGCCAGATTCGCCGCAAACAGTTGGGCAAACACCGCAAGGCAGAAGACGGAAATTCCATCGTCACCGCAAGTTGGAATAGCAAAAGAAACAGTGCCGAAACCGCGCAATTCTTCCGAATCGGATACGACCAAAATATCCGCCTCAGCCGCTTGCAGCTTCCGCAGCATTTCTACCGAATCTTTTCCTGCAGGACCGTCCGGCATATAGAACAACACCGGAGTCCCTTCCTCAACCATAGCAAAAGGCCCATGATGGAAATCGGAAATCGGATAGGCTCTGGCACGGACATAATTGGTCTCCTGAATCTTTAGCCCAGCTTCCAAAGCAATGGGATAAGCCAACCCGCGGGACAAGACAAAACACTCCGACATAAAACGATAACGGTTGACAAGCTCTTGAATTTCTCTGTCCCGATCCAGCATTTCCGCAATCAAAGAAGGCACATTAGCAAGCTTGTCCGCAAAGGACTGATCCCCAGCCCATTCAGCAATAAGAAGAGCAACCAAATACATTTCGGAAGTAAACGTCTTGGTGGCTGCCACAGACTTCTCCTCACCAACGTTACAATACAGATGAACAGAAGCTTCTTTGGCTAAAGGAGAATCCAGCCGGTTTGTAACCGATACGGTCAGTCCACCGGTAACATTAGCAGCGCGCAGAATTTCCAAGACATCAGCCGCGCTGCCAGACTGTGACAGCCCCAGAACAAAAGTATCATTATAGTTCATTTTCCCTCCGTACAATGTAATTGCCGAAGGAGCCGCTAGTCCTACTGGAATCCCTAACATGGTCTCAATCAAATATTTTCCGTACATCCCGGCATGATCCGAAGTTCCCCGGGCGGCAATTACAACACTCTTGGGTGCAAATGCCTTCAGGCGTGCTGCCAATTTCCGGATTTCCTCCCGATTATATTCGGCGCAGGCATTAAGTGCTTCCGGCTGTTGCCGGATTTCCTGTTTCATCATAGTCATTGTGTTTTCCAACTCCTAATTTTAATTTTTATTAATTAAACGATCTTTCTTTACAATAGTAAAGACAATCGCAGCAATAATCAATGCCACCAAAACCCCGGTAGCAATCAGAATGCCTGTAATAATCCGGTCCCAAAGAGCCTCAGTATTAATAATATCTTCCCCGGACTTTTCCGCCGAAACATCGATTCCCTTCAAGTAAGACGCCACCTGGCTTGCGGGAAGCGCTTGAGATGAAATATAGATCTCATCCACTGTTCCGCGGAACATGGGATCCCCCCGGACGCCACTCCGGCCAATATAACAAAAATTAGGGCAGATTTTGGAAAGATCCACCTGCGTCTTGCAGGAGGCTGCCACCTTATCGTTCAGGTAAACCGTTACTGTACCGTCCGAAACTGTAACCGTAACCCGATTCCAGATACCGACATCATTGCAGTCAACAGCAAGTTCCGTACTATTCACACCGTCAAACATGCAAAAACGCATTCCGGACGTCCCGTCACCCATTTCCAAATAAAGATACCGTTCTGGCGAGGAAGCAGAACTCTGCTTGTAAGAGAAATCAAATAGCCGCTGGTTCCGATCACCCGTACTGGATCCATTCCACTGATAGGAAATTCCGACAGTTACAGATTTAATCCCATCTAAAATTCCAATCGGATATCGAAGAAAAGAATCGCCGTTCAACTGAAGGCCGTAACGATTTATCCCCTGGGTCAAAGAAGGTCGGACAACCAGGGCATTGGCAAAATTATTGAAATCCTTTCCAATTAAGGAAGCGTCGTCAAAACTGGTACCAATAAAACCATTGATAGACGCATGTTCCGAATAGGCGTCCTGCTCTTTGTCAATTTCAGCTTCCGCTGTATTTCCCTCATCAATGCCAGGAGTTTCGGTAGAACCGCCGCCTTCCGGCGAAGGATCGGGAAGTACGGACGAAACATATTTCTCCAGTCCGTAATATTCCAGTTTCCGAATTTCGGAAGCCGACAACTGCCGAGGAGAAAGATACACCTCGTCCAGTGCGGTACGGACCGGAGTCGTCCCCTGTCCGCCACTGACTACATTCAGCTGAGTCAAATGAAGATCGGTCAACGACAATCCAGTTTCATAGGTTGCCACAGCTTTTGCATCCACATAAGCCGTAATAATTCCAGCGGCATCCATTGTCAGCGCATAGTGCACCCAATCCCTGGAAGGATCGGAAATCGCGCCGTTATTAATAATTCGTCGGGTAGAAGAAGATAAATTGGACGAATCGGAATATTCAATAAAAGCAGTATAAGTTCCGTTTTCATCGGTACAATAGGGTGCAAAGCGCAAAATTCCCCGTCCAGAAAAATCAATCAATGTCTCACTGCATTCCCCCGTCCCAGACCCGGTCCGGTAAATCCAGGCAGCAAAGGTAAACGAGTCTTTTCCATTCAAAAGACGGTTGTCCAGACGAAGATAGAATTCCGGAACCGCACCGGTCTTCCGAATCAGAGCATAGCCCCATTTACTGCGAAAGTTTTCGGTGTTGACTGCATTGCAACTAAAATAATCAATCTGACAGTCGGCAATGCCGTGTAGATCTTTCATAATATTGTACGAGTGATCAAAGCTATAGCCAACCCAGGAATAAGACAAAACTCCGGGATCCTGAATATCAGATTCCGTATTTGAATCACTTTCGGAACCAGTATCTGTAGTGCCCGTATCCACGGGATGTTCCTCAGACTCAAAGAAGGATGTCAGAGAAAGCTGCATCAAAGAGGCTATTTTTTCCGCATTTAAAACAGCATTTGTAATATAAACCTCATCCAGAGGATAATCACACAGATAGGAAGCCGTCGGATCCAATTTTGTCAAATCCACATAAGCCGTAGAAAACCCCTGCGCTTCTCCATCCACATAAATCGTCAGCAAAGAATAAGCCCCTGATTCCCGCAACGTAAAGGCCAAATGTTTCCAAGCCTCCTCCTCGCTCAGAAATGCGCTCAAATCGGCCGTAGCTTCGCTTACGTTTTTTCCGTCGGAAATAACCACCCGCAACGTTAGAAGATCACCAGACGGAACCAGTGCAACTTCTAAATACGGGTCGGAAGGATTAGATTTTCCGGCATAAAGGACACTGCCGGCATTGCTCCGGGAGGAAAGCTTCAACCAAAGTGCAAAGGTCATTTCAGCATTTCCGGCAAAAACACGGTTATCAAAGGAAATATACCCGTGAATCCCCTTGCCCCGATATCCTTCAACCCGCTCCACCGCAGGAAAAAACTCCTCCGATAAAGGATATTGGCCGCCAATATCCCGCACAACGCTACTGTCATTAAAATTATACGCGGCCTGAAAACGTTCTTCCTGACCATGGAAAAATGCGGCAAAACAGACTGACAACACAAAAAACGCCGTCAGAAGCAATAAAATTCTTTTTTGTCCGTGTTTCATAAAAAACCTCTCATAGTTTCGCGTAAACCGAAAGAAGTTCCGGTCTCATTTATTATATACTATTCCCCGGACAATTGCAAGTAAAAATGAAATTTCTTAGACATATTTCATTTTTTCGCCATAAAAAACAGCCCGAGACGCCGGAATTTCACGGCGTCCCAACCTATAGCATTAATCTAAAATTAAATCAGAAATACGATACAGTGTCAGTCGGCGGCGCATATATTTGGCATACCGCACGGCATTCTGCTCTAATTCCGGTTCAATACCTGCATCTTGGGGAAACACGCAAGCATTGGCCTGCCGCAGAAGATCAATTACCTGAGAGGCATCGGGAATTTTTGCAATTATCTGCCGAATTTGGGGCCAGTATTCCTTTAGCTTTTGCGGGTTAATCTCTGCCATGGGATCAGGCGTATTTTCCTTTTGGACCTCGTCATACATGGAACCATAAATCTGCTGCAATTTTTTCGGATCCACAACAGCACGATCCCGCACTTGAATCTCTTGTTTTTCCGCCAATTTTTTATACAAATCAGCAATAATTACCGTAGCAATCCCCACTTTGACGCCGTGATATACAGGAGGACGGCCTGCCTGTAAGAACATCACTTCCCAAAAGTGGGATAAGTGATGCTCCGCGCCGGAAGCCGGACGGGAATTTCCGCACAATTGCATGGCAATGCCGGACAACACCAGCGCTTCCATCAGTTTTTCGGAAGCTTCTGAGTCATTTTCTGCCAGTCTCTGGGTCAAAGAACACACCTGAGAAACAGCATCTTCCACCAGCCGAGCCAATTGTTCACAGTAGTACTCCCCGGTCAAAAGATGGGATACCCGCCAATCGGCCAGGGCAGTATACTTCCCAATAATATCCGC
>CALXAO010000084.1 GCA_944386295.1 uncultured Clostridia bacterium
TCCCCTTTGTGAATAACCTCACAAGGGGGAGCCCCTCTGTTGTCGGGTAACATACAAAGCTAAATTTTTCTGGCGGGTCCCAAAGATTTTCCATATCATATGTTGTCTTACACAGTCATCCCGAAAACAAAACACCGACATGGTTTAAAACCCTATCGGTGTTTTGTTACCTGTCCGAACAACACTCCTATTATAAAGCGGTTCGGATTATACTCCATTGGTGATCCATCGGAGAATCGAACTCCGGACACCATGATTAAAAGTCATGTGCTCTACCGGCTGAGCTAATGGAGCAAAATTTTTGACTGCTTGACTATTATATCAAATTTTACTGTTTTTGTCAAGATAAATAGTTTGAAAAAAAAACGAACTAATATTACACTAAAAACGAAACAGAATTTAAAATTTTACAAAAATGTTCCTGGTTTTTCCTTGCAAAGCAGTTGACGTTATGTTATAATAACACTGAATAAAGGAGTGTACAAATGGAAGAATATAAATCAATAAAAAAAACAGTCAATGGAGTTCTAGGACTTTATTCTTTTATTAAGTTGTTTTTTTTATTTTCTAGTCTGTTTCTTGGAATTGCGCTGAAGAAGCTTTTGTCTTTATTTTTCTCCGGAGATAAACTGCAGCAGGTGTTTAATCAGTTTTTAGGGTATGGTACGCTGCCCGGACTGTTGCTGTCTTTGATTCTTTCGGTGCTGTCTTTAGCGGTTCCGATTTGTATTTATATGTTTTTGTCAGGGAAACGGATAAAAACAACATTCCGCTCCCGGCGTCCGACTGTTTTGCAGGTAGGATATTCGGTTTCCGCTGCATACTTTTTGGGAATGGCAGCACTTCTAGTCAGTCAGGTTTTGTTATCCTTGCTCTTTTCTTTGTTTGGAATGCAGGACAAATGGAAGGCTATGCTGTCGGAAACTTCTGCGGGACCGACCAATTTTTGGCTTATCCCGCTGTTTTTTGTTGTACTTGCTGTTTTGCCTGGATTTCTAGAGGAGTTTCTTGTGCGGGGTATTGGACTGTCTGCTACAGAGAAGCTGGGAAATGGATTTACGATTTTGTTCTGCGGTTTTTTCTTTGGCTTGATGCATAACACTTGGATTCAAATACCTTTTGCTACTGTACTTGGGTGCGTGTTGGCTTATTTTTCTCTGAAATTTGATTCTATTTGGGTCGCGGTTCTTGCACATTTCTTTTATAATTTTAATTCTGGGTTTTTGTCTTTGCTGCAAACCAATGTTCCAGAAGAACATTCCATCGTTGCTACTTTGATTTATGTTTTTCTGTGGGGAAGTTTAATGGCAGCTCTTTTGATTGCGGGCATTATTGTATATGGTGTTCGGTTGCCTAAACCGGAGCAGCCTTGTCCAGTTTCCTTTGGAAAAAAATTGGGTGTATTGTTTTGTTCTCCGTTTTTTTACCTTTTTTTAATTCTGAGTGTTGCAGTTCTTTTTCTGCAATTGCTTTTATATTGAGGAGGCTTCGGGTTGCTTTGGTCTGACAGCGACGCCGATTTGAAAGCTGCGGCTCTGGAAATACAACAGGGGAATGTTGTCGCTATGCCGACAGAAACTGTTTACGGCTTAGCGGCCAATGCACTAAGTCCGCTTGCCGTTCGAAAAATTTTTGAAGCAAAGGGTCGTCCAGCGGACAATCCGTTGATTGTACATATTTCGGAACCTGAACAGATGGTTCATTATGCGATTCCGGACGTTCGGGCCCAGCGACTTGCTGAATGCTTCTGGCCAGGACCGTTGACCTTTATTTTGCCCAAAAAAGATACTATTCCATCGGTTGTCAGTGCGGGACTTGACAGTGTTGCTCTCCGTTTACCCGCACATCCTATAGCTCTTCGTTTGATCCGGGAAGCAGGGGTCCCTTTGGCCGCGCCTTCGGCAAATTTGTCCGGGAAACCCAGTGGAACAACAGCGGAACACGTATTGAACGATTTTAAAACGAAAATTGCAGGAGTTATAGATGGTGGAGCCTGTATCTGTGGTTTGGAATCCACGGTTGTATCTTTATTAGATACTCGTCCCGTTTTACTTCGTCCCGGATTCGTTACCCCAGAACAGCTTCGTCAGGTTCTTCCGGACCTGATTATTGCCAATGCGGTAGAATCGCAACTGAAAAATAGCGAAAAAGTTCTTTCTCCCGGTCTGGCGCATCGTCATTACGCACCGGAAGCAGAAACTATCGGCTGTCTGGGACAGCCGGAACAGATTTTTAAATATCTTTGTACACTACAGATATGCAAACAAGATGCGGTCCTGTGTTTTGAAGGGGAGGAAAAGTTTTTTTCCGTTTCCATAGTAGAGACTTACGGAAAACGAGGAGATCCCGAATCACAGGGCCGGCAGTTGTTTGATGCGTTGCGAAATTTAGACCGGAAAAAACCAAATCGTATTTTTGTCTGTGTTGAAAAAACAGCCGGTATCGGACTGGCAGTGTATAACCGACTGTTGCGAGCTTGCAGTTTTCGGATGATTGATACGGAAAGGATAACAGGATTATGATTTTGGGAGTAACCGGGCCAAGCGGGGCGGGAAAGGGTACAGTAAGCAAGTTTCTGGAAGCCTATGGTTTTTTTCACATTGACACTGATCTTTTGGTTCCCGATCTCTATCCGAAGGTTTTGCCGGAATTGATCTGTACTTTCGGGCCTGAGATTGTATCGGAGGACGGAAATATCAGTAAACCGAAACTTGCCGCAAAAGTGTTTTCCAATCCGGAGGCGCTGCAAGCGCTGAATTCTATTCTGCATCCCAAAGTAATGGAACGAGTCAAAGAAATTATCTGTACACAGCAAAGGGAAGGCACCGAACACTTCTGTGTTGACGGGGCTGCATTGTTTGAAGCTCACGGAGAAGAGTACTGTGATAAAATGCTTTGCGTTCTGGCTCCAAAAAAGGACCGGATTTTACGTATTATGCAGCGGGATGGGATTTCTATGGAACGTGCTGTAGAACGGGTTAATGGGCAAAAAGAAGATTCCTTTTACACTGAACGGGCAGATTTTGTTATACAGAATACTGATTTGAATTTGCTGAAAAAAGAAATAAAACAAATAAAGGAGATGTTAATTCCATGAGTAATTTATTAAGAAAAGCTAAAAATGCGTATGAAATTATGTCCCCGGAAGAACTCCGGGATGCTTATGAATACTGCGAGGGATACAAAAAATTCCTAGACGAAGGAAAAATAGAACGTTTCTGTGTGGAATATGCGGTTAATCTGGCCGAGGAGCGAGGCTTTGAGGTTTTTGATTATGGAAAAAAATATAAACCAGGAGACAAGGTTTATTTTGTTCAGCATAATCGAGCGGCTATTTTTGCGGTAATTGGAACGGAATCTCCGGAAGATGGTTTTAATATTGTTGCTGCCCATGTGGACTGCCCCAAACTTGACCTGAAACCCAATCCTCTTTATGAGGATAGTGGGTTTGCCTTGTTTAAAACCCACTATTACGGAGGAATACGAAAGTATCAATGGGTAGCAACTCCACTGGCACTTTGCGGGGTTGTTTGCAAAAAAAGTGGAGAAACGTTGCGGGTTACTATCGGTCTGGATGAGTCAGATCCGGTATTCTTTATTTCTGATTTGCTGCCGCATCTAGCCAAAGATCAGTCCTCAAAGCCTTTAGATTCTGCTTTTACTGGAGAAAATCTGAATGTTCTTTTGGCTTCTATTCCAGCAAAGGAGACAGAAACCGACGCTTTAAAAACAACAGTAATGAAATTACTGAATGAGAAATATGGAATAGTAGAAGACGATTTCCTGACAGCGGATCTTTCTGTTGTCCCTGCTGGTCGTGCCAGAGACCTTGGTTTGGATCGCAGCATGATTTTGGCATATGGACATGATGACCGGATTGACGCCTACCCCGCATTATTGTCGCTGTTTGAATTAACTTCGCCAGCAAAAACCTGTGTTGCTGTATTGGCCGACCGGGAAGAGGTTGGAAGTATGGGGATTTCCGGCATGCGTTCTTCTTATTTTGCAGATTTTCTAAAGGCGCTTTGCTGCGGTTACAACGAACGGAAAGCTTTTGCCAATTCTGCGGCGTTGTCCGCAGATGTTTCTGCGGCTTATGATCCAAACTTTGCCGACGTTTTTGAAAAGCAGAACAGTGCGTTTTTCAATCGTGGAATTGCGGTTTGTAAATATACCGGTTCCCGGGGTAAAGGTGGCTCATCTGAAGCTCCTGCAGAATTTATGGCTAAAATTTTTCGCATTTTTGAAGGTGCTGGGGTATTATACCAGGTGGCAGAACTTGGGAAAGTCGATCAGGGTGGCGGCGGCACGGTGGCACAGTTTATTTCGGATCTGAATATTCCGGTTTTGGATGTTGGTGTTGCGTTGCTGAGTATGCACGCGCCTTATGAAGCAGCCTCAAAAACAGATATTTATTATACACATAAGGCTTGCCGAGCGTTTTTTGAAAAATATTAACTAAAAAGTACGGATGACAAAATGTCATCCGTACTTTTTAGTTTTTTCAAACCCCATTGGAAGATCGACGCAGTTTTTCTTGGTTGGAAAAATCAAATTTTGGTTGATATCCCGGCAACGGGTAAAATTTTTGATGGATCAGGTCCAGCACCATTTCCGGGGATGAATAATAATAGGAACTGACTTCCGAAGTTGGCGCAATCCAATTTCTTGCACCCAAAACAACCGGAGGAGCTTTTAGGGAAGCAAATGCAAGTTCTGTTATATTGGCCGCCACATCTTTTAAAAATGATCCGCGTTCTACAGCATCGGAAATCAGAAGAAGCTTTCCCGTTTTTTGAACTGATTCCAAAAGCAATGTATAGTCTAGGGGAACCAAAGAACGGGCGTCAATTAATTCTGCAGAGATCCCGTACTGTTTTTTTAATTGTTTTGCCGCTTCCCATGCGGTATAAAGCGCAGAACCAACCGTAAAAATTGTAAGATCTGTTCCCGGTAGTTTTACATCCGGCTGCCCAATTTCAATTTCATACGGGTTTTTCGGAACTCCTTCTAAGTGGAAATATTCACCTAAATCATAGGTTTTTTGGCTTTCAAAAAAAAGAACAGGATCTGTTCCATTTAGTGCAGCTGTCATCAGCCCTTTAGCATCATAGGGTGTTGCAGGGAAAACAATTTTCAGACCAGGTACGTGTGCAACCATGGCCGTAAAATCTTGGGCATGCTGCGTTCCATAAATGGAACCAATAGAAATACGGAGGACGACTGGCAAGTGAAGTTTTCCTGCGCTCATAAACTGCCATTTGGACAGCTGGTTAAAGATTTCATCTCCGGCACAACCTAGGAAATCACAATACATCAATTCTACAATTGCTCTTCCTCCGCACATGGCATATCCGGCAGCTGAGGCGACAATCGCAGCTTCGGAAATGGGAGAGTTAAAGAACCGATGGTAGGGGAGAGCTTCTGTCAGTCCCCGGTACACCGAATGAGGGCCGCCCCAATCTCGGACATCTTCTCCGTAAGCGATCAGAGACGCATCCTGAGAGAATTTATCTAAGATCGATTCAAACAAGGCGTCACTGACGGTATATGTTTCGGTTTTAGGTTTTGGAACACCGTTTGCATCCAGTCCGAATCTTGCTTTACATGATATCTCCAAATATCGCGGATTTTCCTGCTTTGTACTTAAAAGTTCTGGAATTCCGTTGCTAAAAGACGGCACTCGTTGGTTGGAGTAGATAAAAGGCTCTAAACTCCGAATGTTTCCGCACTGACTGAGCGTAGGAGACTTTGTGTCGTCCAGTGCTAATCGGCAAATTCGTTCCATGCGTCGGTCCGTAGATTCCTGGAATGCATTAATAGCATCTTGAGTCCAAAGCCCCATCCTCATCAATTTCACAGAATATTCCGAGAGCGGGTCCTGTTTTTTCCATGCCTGAAGTTCTTCTTCTGTACGGTAACTTTCATGATCTGATGTGGAGTGTGCAGTTGTTCGATAGGTAATTACATCCAACAATACCGGCCCGCAATTTTTGCGAAGCAGTTTTGTTTTTCGGTTCATAGCATCGATTACTGCCAGAGGGTTACTTCCGTTTACCCGCTCCGCATGCAGTTGATTGGGATGAATTCCGGCTCCAATGCGGGCAAGAATACCAAAAGGCATAGTTTCGCCTACCGTTTGTCCTCCCATTCCATAAAAATTATTAAAAAAATTAAAAATAATCGGCAGGCCACCTTGATATCCTTCTTCCCATAGATATTGAAACTGATCCATGGCAGAAAACATCATTGCTTCCCAAACAGGACCCCGGCCTAGGGCACCGTCTCCTAAGTTGGAAATAACAATTCCCGGCTGCCGGTTTACCTTTTTATATAGAGCAGCTCCAACGGCAATGGACGCCGACGCTCCCACAATTGCATTGTTTGGGTACATACCAAAAGGAGGGAAAAACACGTGCATCGACCCGCAAAGCCCCTTCTGAAATCCGGTTTTGCGTGCAAAAATCTCCGCGGCGACTCCGTACAAAAGAAAATCTTCGGCTAATTCTCGGACATTATGTTGCTTATCTTCTATAATTTTCAGAATTGCCCCTTCATCGTAGTCTTCCATTACCCGATACAGTTCTGTGTCTGAAAGCTTTCGTATTGCGGAAAAGCCCTTAGCCAAAATTTCTCCATGGCTACGATGGGATCCAAAAACAAAATCCTCCGGTTCCAGCAAAAATGCTTGCCCCACTGCCGCTGCTTCCTGGCCAATGGACAAGTGTAGTGGGCCTGAATATTGGTATCGGATATCTTTATAGGCTCCATGATACTTAATTTCGTGCAACATTTGTTCAAAGGAACGAATGTGATACATATCTTGAAAAATTCCCCGCAGTTCCTCCGGAGAAAATTTTTCTTTTTCTTCTATTTCGGTTGCGTGATAACAGTTTATGGGAATATCCGTAAAGCGAAGGTATCCGGCTTTTTTGACTTCCGAAGGATCAATAAACATGCATTTCGGCACCAATAACGCTCCTTATCTATAATTGGTCTTGTAATCTTTTCCTGTATTATACTATAATTATATAAAAATGTCAAGTAGCTGTCAATTTTAAAATATGAGGGATAAAAAGGGAAAAAGCAGGGGAAAATATCAGAAAACAAGTGGATGCGGAGGAGACACGAAAACGTATGGAGAAAAGCAGCCGAACTTATTTGACAGCAAAGTTGAAACAGATTATGAAAAAGCTCAAGAGGATTGAACTTGGCCAAGCGCAGTCTGCCACCGAAAAAAAATACGAGTGGTTTCGGGACAACTGTTTTTTACTGCAAAAAACCTGTACCGGTCTAATGTCCGTGTTTCTTCATACCGACGAACTTCCGGAAGATTCCCACCGGTATCCCCGCATTTATAGTTATGCTGCGGAATATTGCCGTATTGCCAAAAACCGGATTGTCCAGTCTGAACTGGAGCGATATTGGAAAACTGTAGGCGAAAGCGAAAGCCTGAGCAGTGGTGAAGTTTTGTTATTTCCCGATATGTTTCGGCTTTTTCTATTGGAAGAGGTAACTCTGATTTCAGAAAAAACAGAAGCCGAAATTGAGAATATTATTCGTAGCCTTCGTTTTTTCAGCAATTATCATCCTCGGGATTTATTTCGTTTGCTGAGTCAAAATGAAACACTTTTGGAAAAAGATCCTTATTACCGGCAATGCGACAGGGAAACAAAGGACTTATACCGACATAGGATTACACTGCTTGCACGCAAACAAAGAAAAACAGAACGACAAATTATTGTAGAATTGCTGAAAAAGTCACGAGCGGAATCTTCTTCCCCCCGTAACCATATTGGGTATTATTTGTTCCAGGAGCAAAAAAATTATTTCTATTTTCCTTGCTTATTTTTTCTTATAATCGCAGGCATCCTTTTGGTGGGAATCGGCACTGGACAGTGGATTACCACCGTTTTGTCGGTAATTCCCCTATGGGAAATTGCAAAATTTTTTGTTGATTTTCTTTTTTCAAAAGCCAAATCTGCTCATCTCTATCCCCGTATTAAAATTACAGAAAAAAACTGTCCCCTGACACTTCTGACAGTAATTACTGTAATTCGGAACCGGAAGGATGCGGACGCGCTTCTCAAAAAAATAGAACAATATGCTTATGCACATCCGCTGAACGGAATTCACGTGGGATTTTTGGCTGATTTTCCTGCTTCGGATATTTCTCTCTCTGAGGAAGAAAAAGAACTTTGCTGCTATCTGAAACAGCGTCTTCAAGAGAAAAATAAAACTTTTCAGGGCCGTTTGTTCGGAGCCATTCGCCGCCGTCTTCCTAATGCGGAACAGGGGAACTTTTCTGCCCGGGAACGGAAACGGGGAGCCATCTGCGATTTTTTGGAAGCTACAGCAGGTGGCCGCACCGAAGAGTTCCTATTGCTTACTGGACAGATCGAAGGGGCTAAATATTTTGCCGCGTTGGATTCCGATACCCGACCGTTGTTACGGTCGGTGGAGCAGCTGATCGGTGTTCTGGAACATCCTTTGGCGCAGCCGGTATATCACTCAAAGCAAAAAAGAATTATTCATGGGTACGGAATTGCGGCTCCACGCATTGATGTCACATTGGATTCGGTCAATCGAAATGGTTTTACCCGGATTCTGGGAGGATTCGGCGGTGTGGAACTGTATGGGAATCCTTCGTTTAATATTTATCAGGACCTGTTTTCGGAAGGAATTTTTGCAGGAAAGGGCCTAATTCGTATTTCTTGCTTCCGACAAGCGATTACGGGTTTATTTCCCCAAAACACGGTGTTGAGTCATGATATTTTGGAAGGGAATTTATTGCGAAGTGTATATGTTTCGGACGTGGCTTTTTGTGATGGAATTCCACAAAGTATTCTTTCTTATCAGGAACGGAATCATCGCTGGATTCGTGGGGACTGGCAAAATATCCGATATCTGAACAAGACCATCCGTCTTCCAGATGGGCATAAAATTAATAATCCCATGAATGGGCTATCAAAATTTAAATTGTTTGACAACCTGCGGCGATCACTTACCTATCCTGCTATCCTTGCATGTATTTTAGCTGCACCATGGCTAGGAGCAAGTCTATTCTGGATTGGTCTAAGTGCATTGTGGGGAAATACAGCGTTGTTTATCCTTCAGTATCTTTTTCACGCCGTATCTCTTCATACCGTACGATATCGGTCTAAAATATGGCCGGAATTGGGGCGGAGCTTAATCAACAGTGTGCTGACTCTTCTCTGTTTGCCTTATTTTTCCATTTCATCTTTGGATGCTATTTTGCGGGCGCTGTATCGCCAGGTTACAAAAAAACGGCTTTTAGAGTGGACTACTGCGGCACAGTCGGATAAGAATCTACGGGGAACTCCCGGCGAATACTTCCGAAAAATGCTTGGACAACTTTTGGGTGTTGTTTTCCTTTTTTCTTTTCCTTATACCGTACTTGGGATTCTATGGCTTCTAACACCACTTTTTTGTTATCTGTTGGAATCAAAAGAACGGAAACGTTCTTTTATCCCACCCATCGATGCAGAAATGCAGTTAATCTGGAATTACTTTGCGCGTTTTTTAAATCAAAAAAACAACTGGCTTCCTCCCGACAATTATCAGGAAACCCCCTTGGGTATCGAAGCTCCTCGGACTTCTCCGACCAATATTGGGCTGGCAATGCTATCCTGTCTTGGAGCATATGATTTGAATTATATTTCCCGGGAAAAGTTATTGGAATTGCTGTCGCATATGTTGGATACTCTGGAACGGTTGGAGACCTGGAACGGACAGCCGTATAACTGGTATTCAACAATAACTCTTTCCCCTCTATCACCCCGATATATTTCCACAGTGGACAATGGGAATTTTGCAGCCCTTCTGTATGCATTGGCTGAAGGCTTGAATGAGATTTCCGGTGCGGAAGCATTAGTAGTACGAATCCGGACTCTCTTGTCTACACTGGATTTTTCTCTGCTTTATGATGTTCAGAAAGACTTGTTCCGCATTGGGTATGATGCGGAAGCAAATCAATACAGTGAAAGCTATTATGACCTATATGTCAGTGAGGCGCGTTTGACCAGCTTTTACGCAATTGCTACCGGCCAGGTGCCGTTACGGCATTGGCGTCAGCTATCCCGTTTAATGACCAGACAAAACGGCTACTTCTGCATTAAATCTTGGAGCGGGACGATGTTTGAGTATTTTATGCCGCATTTGCTTCTGCCAGCTTATGAGGGAGCATTGTCGGGAGAAACGCTTCGTTCTGCACTGCAGGAACAAAAACAGGCGGCGGTTGACGGAATCTGGGGTATTTCGGAAAGCGGGTACTATGCTTTTGACGCGCAGATGAATTATCAATACAAGGCTTTTGGCGTTCCTTCTCTTGCCTTAAAAACGCCGGAAGCGGAGGACAAGGTGATTTCCCCATATTCCACGTTTCTGACACTGCCATTTTTTCCAAAAGCCGCAATGAAAAATCTTCAGGCAATGAAACAGTTTCCGCTTTCTGGAAAATACGGATTTTACGAAGCGGTTGATTTTTCTCCTTCCCGTACAGGCCGACGTCCCTGTGTGGTACAAAGCTATATGGTCCACCATCTCGGCATGAGTTTTTTAGCGGGAATCAACGCCTTGCTGGAAAACCGAATGCAAAAGCGTTTTATGTCTTCTCAAATGGCGGCTTATGCTGAGTTATTACAAGAAAAATTGCCTCAGCATATTCTAAAATATGACCCACCGCAGATTCGGCAGGAGCAACGAGAACGGTATGCCGGCGGCGTAAAGGAATATACTGCAATTAATCCTTACACGCCCAATGTAGTTGCTCTGTCTAACCGAAATTCAGTTGAAATCCTTACCGACAGCGGATGCGGCGTTTTGCAGTATCGTGGAAACGATATTTCTCGGTATTTAGATGCTCCCTTGTATCCGGAAGGAATTTTTTCATTCTTGCATTGGGGCAAAGAAACACTGGGAACCACGTTTGCGCCAATTTATGACAATTCCGCTATTTATCGGTCTTATTTTGAAGAGGGGCAAGCTGTTTTTTTTGCAAGAAAAGCAGAACTGGAAACTCGGCTTTCGGTAATGATGCATCCATTACAGGATCTTTCCCTGCGAGAACTGGTAATCAAAAATAATTCTTCGTCACAGAAAAAAGTGCAGTTTTTGTTTTATTTCCGGCCGGTGTTGATGCTTCGAGGCGCATATGAGGCTCACCCGACCTTTCGGGATTTGTTTTTAGAGGCAGAATTCTGTTCGGAACAAAACTCACTTTTGTATCGAAGAAGAAAACGGTCTCCGGAAGAGCCGTCCCTCTGGTTAGGCGTACAGCTTTCCGTTCCCTTTGAATTTGAAGTTTCCACAGATCAGGTTCTTGCACGAAGGGAAACTCCTGGACTTGCAGCCGAAAAAATATTTTTTCGGAATTTTCGAAATACAGCACTTGCTCCCATTCAACCATTTGTTGCCCTCCGGGGCGAAGTGTCCGTTCGCGGACGGGGGACTCAGACTTTACAATTAAAATGTGCAATGGGTGCGTCGAAACAGCAGGTTTTGGAAACCCTCCGCCTTCCGAAAACGGAACAATATGAAGATTTAGCCAACGCTGCGAAAGAACGCAGTTTATCTGTTTATCGTGCGCTGAAGCTGAATAAGGAAGATAAGCTGACTTATGACATTTTGCTCTCCGGACTGTGTTATAGGAACCGAAACAGTGCTGTGCCTGTTCGCTATCGCAACACACTTGGTTTGGAACGGCTCTGGGGTTTCGGAATTTCCGGGGATGTTCCGATTCTTCTCCTGAAAGCCGATGAGGAAAACCTAGCTCGGTGCATTCCTTTTCTTCAGGCATTCCGTTTAATGAAGCATCAGCATCTGAGCAATGAAATGGTCCTTATATTTTCTGAAGGCGGCAGTTATGAACGGCCGATTTACCGACAGCTGGAACATTTGCTGCAAATGTCCGGACTGTCGGGGTGGCAAAATCAAAAAGAGGGAATTCATTTGGTCAACATTCAGAATCTGGAAGATTTTACACTGCTGTATTCAGTCAGCCGCTTTTATGTAGATCTGAAGCTTGGCTGGAAACTAAAGTACAAGCGGACTCCGTTCCGAAAAAAAACAATTTATTCTGTAAGCGGAAAAAAATTAAACTATTGTTACAAAACGGGTGTCGGTGGTTTTTTGGAATGTGGTGGATTTGGCATAGACGACAAGGACCGTGTGCCGAGCCGTCATCCTTGGACACACATTTTGTCCAATCCCCAGTTTGGTACGGTGTTGACCGATTCCTCTTTGGGGTTCACCTATGCCTTTAATTCCTATCAGAACCGTCTTACCCCTTGGTATAACGATATTATTGAAGAGCGTTCCGGGGAAAGTTTGTTCTTATGGGACGGGAACCGGCGGTTTGATTTGATTCAGAACGCTTCTGTTCAGTTTCGCAGAGGTGTTGCAGTTTACAGTGCCCGTACGGCAAATATCACAGCAGAAACTACTGTTTTCGTTCCGCAAAAACATCTGGCCAAAGTGCTTCGGGTTCATATAAAAAATCCCACAGGACGAACACTGGAGTGTCGCTATGATGCGGAAATTATTTTAGGGACTAGACAAGAGCCCCAGACGGTATTCCGGGAAAGTTGTGACGGGTGCCTCTTTTTTACCAATGCTTTGAACACTCTATACGCGCAAGGGTGCTGCTGTTTGTTCGGTGCGGGAGATATTGCGGTTTCCGGTGCTGGTCTGACGGGAAGAGTTCCTCCAGGAAAAGAGTGCGATTTTTATTTTGTACTGGGTTATGCCAGAAGCAAAAAGCAGGCCCATTCTCTAATTTTTCTTCTTTCGTCCAGAGCGCGGCTGGAACATGAGTTGTTGAAAATTCTGTCTCCGGAATGTCCGGAAAACAGCATTCGGTTAAACAGTGTTAATCAACCCTTAAATCTTCTATACAACAATTTTTTACCGGAACAGATTCTTCGGGCACGACTGCAAGCACGAACCGGATTTTATCAGTGTAGCGGAGCATTCGGTTTTCGGGATCAATTACAAGACGCAATGTGCTTTAGCATTCTGGATCCTTCTCATCTAAAACGTCAGCTAATCAAAGCGGCCGCTCACCAGTTCCTGGAAGGAGACGTAATGCATTGGTGGCATGAAAATATGCACCGTAATGACAATCGTTGCGGCGTACGGACCCGTTCCTCAGACGATCTTCTTTGGTTACCGTTGGCCCTTTGCGAATATACGGAAAAGGCAGGCGACCGGACACTTCTTCGAAAAAAAGTTTCGTATCTTCACGCAGAACCGCTTCGTCCGGGAGAAGAAGAACGTTATCTTTGTGCACAACCTACCGAAGAAAAGGAAACGCTGTACCAGCATGGACTGCGGGCATTGCGGCAGGGGCTCCGTTTTGGGGAACACGGTCTGTTGCTGTTCGGTGGGGGAGACTGGAACGACGGGATGAATCGAATTGGATTGCAGGGTAAGGGTGAAAGTGTTTGGGTAAGCATGTTTGCCGTCCTTGTATTGGAGCGATTTGCAATTCTTGCTGAAGAGGAAAATGATCCGATATCTGCGGTAGAGTGCCGAAAAAATGCAGTAGCTCTTCGAACTGCTCTGGAAGAGTTTGCATGGGATGGTGAGTGGTATCTTCGTGGATTTTTTGATAACGGACAGATTCTTGGAGGGAAAGAGTGCGAAGAATGCAGAATTGATCTAATTGTTCAGTCCTTTTCCGCATTGATTGGGCTACGCCGAGCACGTGTAGAAGCGTCTTTAGCTGCCGTTTGGGAATTTTTGGAAACTCCAAAGCATGGTCTAGTGAAACTGTTTACGCCTCCCTTCCGGGACAGCCCAAATAATCCAGGATATATTATGGGATATATTGCTGGTGTAAGGGAAAACGGCGGTCGATATACGCATGCGGCAATCTGGTATGTATTTGCGCTTTATGCTGTCGGTCAATATGATCGTGCATTTGAAATTTTAAATCAGATTAATCCAGTTTCCCATTCCCAGACACCAACGGATGTGGGTGTTTACCGCGTAGAACCTTATGCAATTTGTGCAGATATTTATACTGCAGAGGGGGCGGAGGGGAGAGGCGGCTGGAGTCAGTACACCGGTGCTGCCGGATGGTACTTCAAAGCAGTCACAGAAGAATTGCTTGGTTTGAAAAAGCAAGGAGATCAATTGCAGATTCACCCCAAATTACCATCTTTCTGGAATGGCTGTGAAGCAACTTTAACTTTAGCAGGAACGCCACTGTCTTTGGAAATTCGTCGAGGAGAAGGTTCCGGACTTTTCTGTGACGGTCAGATCTGCTCCAATGTTCCGCTAAATGGGATACCCCATCAAATTTTGGCAATAATCTAAAAATAACGGCAGTACTCTTGACAAACAGGATAACAAGTGGTAAAATAAAGAAAAAAATATTTCTTTGTTTTACCGCTTGTTTTTTTAGGAAAGAGAGAATAAACCATGGAACATTTAATTGGATTTGAAGGATTGGGAATTGACCCTTTTATTGTAAATAAAGTTGCCTTTTCCATTGGCAGCGTTAACATTTACTGGTATGCGATTCTGATTACTGCTGGTCTGTTGCTGGCGATTTTGTTTGGAATGTGGCAGGCAAAACGGTTTGATTTGAGTCCCGACAATGTAATTGACGTCTGTTTATTCGGTCTGCCCGCAGCGCTTATCGGCGCGCGGCTGTATTATGTTTTGTTTACGCTGGACCGCTATGATTCTTTTGCAGAAATGCTAAACATCCGAGATGGTGGGCTGGCTATTTATGGCGGAATTATTGCTGCGTTTCTGACCGGATTTATTTATTGTAAAATCAAGAAAATTCCTATGCTTGCATTGTTTGACTTAGGGGCGTTGGGATTTGCCATCGGCCAGGGCGTCGGCCGGTGGGGGAATTTTATGAACGCAGAGGCGTATGGGGAAATCACGACACTTCCCTGGGGAATGACCATTGACGGGCGCGGTCCCTATCACCCGACGTTTTTTTATGAATCGGTATGGTGCCTGCTGGGTTTTGCACTGCTGTTTTTCTTCAGTCGTAAGCTGAAAAAAATGCATGGGGAAGTGTTTTTCCTTTATCTCATCTGGTACGGCATCGGTCGTTTCTTTATTGAAGGTTTGCGTACCGACAGTCTGTATTTGGGTGAGATACGGATTTCGCAGTTGCTTTCTGCTGTTCTTGTTCTTTGCGGACTGGTGTTTTACATTTTGCTTCGGTCTGGCATATTAAACCGCTGGGAAGAAAAACATGCTATAAAGCAGGAGGCAAAACAAGGCAGCTATACCCCGATTTATACCCCGTTAGTCTCGGGATCGAACGAACCGCGTCTGGATGAACACAGCGAAGAGGATAATAAGGAAAAAACGGAAGAGCAGAAAACGGAGGAAGAATAAAATGGCAACAATTATTAGTGGAAAAGAAGTGGCGGCAGAACTGCGGCAGCAGATTAAAATCGAAGTACAGAACCTTAAAAATCGGGGAATTACACCAACTTTAGCTGTGATTCTCGTAGGTGACGACCCTGCGTCCAAAGTTTATGTGCGCAATAAAAGTAACGCTTGCAATGAAGTTGGAATTGCATATGAGGAATATACCCTTCCGACGGAAACACCGGAAAACCAATTGATTGATCTGGTTCAAACCCTGAATCAAAGTCCGCATGTGCATGGGATTCTAATTCAATCTCCGCTACCCGCAGGGCTGGATTTTAAAAAAGTTCTTGAGATTCTTTCGCCGGAAAAGGATGTTGACGCATTTCATCCCTATAATGTAGGGAAAATCATGATTGGAGATTATGAGTTCCTTCCTTGTACACCGGCTGGTGTGATGGAACTGATTCACAAAACAGGTGTTGAAGTCACCGGGAAAAACTGTGTGGTTATTGGACGTAGCAATATTGTTGGAAAACCGCAGGCTATGCTGTTACTGAAAGAAAACGGTACAGTTACCATCTGCCATTCTAAGACGAAAAATCTAAAGGAAATTACCCGTCAAGCCGATATTCTGATTGTGGCTATCGGGAAGGGCGAATTTGTAACCGGTGATATGGTCAAACCAGGAGCTGTCGTTATCGATGTTGGTATGAACCGGAATGCGGAAGGGAAATTGGTGGGCGACGTCAATTTTGCGCAGGTGGAACCGGTTGCCGGTTATATTACTCCTGTTCCAGGAGGCGTAGGGCCAATGACAATTACTATGCTGCTAAAGAACACTGTGAAAGCTGCGGAATTATCCGAGAAAAAATGTAACGGAAGTTTGAAACTTTAAAAAGGCTCTTGACATCTACTTTTTTTTTTGATATAATAATCAGGCGGTGCTGATGTAGCTCAGTCGGTAGAGTGCGTCCTTGGTAAGGACGAGGTCGTCAGTTCAATCCTGATCATCAGCTCCAAAAAAACCCTTGTTTATCAAGGGTTTTTTTGTATTTTTACTTTTTATGAAGGAGAACCCAGCATGAGGCATATACTGTTTCCGAAAATCAAACTGTTTTTTAGCGGTTGGGATGCTAAATATCAACAAAATAAAGACTATTTTGTTTCGGTAGACTTTCAGCTCCTTTCAGGAAAAAATCAGTATGAAGGTCGTATTTCCCTGGAGGATAACAGATTTTGCTTTTCTTTTTCCGGTAAGGCCATGTATCCAACTTTGGCAGACGCGCTTTCTCGCCTGGCAGAGGAAATTTTAAAATACGACACTGCTATAGTCTATTTTCGGGAACGAGGGTATACCACATGTTTAAGAATTGACGAAAAGACTATCAAGATGGAAAAAAGGGAAGAGCAGAATATCCTGTCTACACAGGACTTTGCATCTGGATATAAAATTGACCTGAACCGAGCTGCGAATCTCATGCGAACCTTGGGATTTTTAACCGATGATGGCAAACTAAAAAATGATATGATCCGCAAATATCATCAGACTAACCGTATTTTAGAGTTGACCGCAGATTTGTTTCGTGGTAAAAATGACTTGACTGTGGTTGACTGTGCCTGCGGAAAATCCTATCTGTCCTTTGTTATGAATTATTTTCTCTGGGAAGAACTTCATATACGGGCAAAATTTGTTGGAGTTGACTATTCTGAAACGGTAATTCGAGACAGTGAGGAAATTGCAAAACAGTTAGGCTATTCCAATATGGAATTCCTCCAGGCCGACCTGCGAGGCTATGAAAGCACATTTCATCCTGATGTTGTCATGTCTTTACATGCTTGTGATACAGCAACGGATATGGCTTTGGGTTATGCGCTTCGTCATCAGGCTGAAACGATTATCTGCGTTCCCTGCTGTCATAAAGAATTGCTAGAACAATATGAACTGCCAGATTTTGCGTCAATTACAAAATATGGACATTTCCGAACAAAACTGAATGATATTATTACCGATGGACTACGGGCACTGAAACTGGAAGCAGAGGGCTACAAGGTTTCCTGCAGAGAATTTTGTTCACCGCTAAATACGCCAAAAAATCTTCTAATTTGTGGGCAGCGAATGTCGCACAAAAATAAAACGGCACAAGCGGAATATGAACGGCTGCTGCGTCTTTGGAATGTTCGCCCGTCAATTGAATATTACAGTGCATCATTGAATGAATAAAACGTCCGGTGTGACAAGTGTCACACCGGACGTTTTATTTGTCGAATCCAATGAATGCAAAGATTTGCCCACTGAGCGACATGCGGCATATCACGAGGAATTCCTAGACCATGCGGTCCTTCCGGAAAAATATGCAGTTCAACCGGCACATGGTGTTTTAGGCAAGCTTGAAACAGACGCACGCTGTGTTCCGGCGAAACTGCTTTATCCTGTGCTGTGTGCCAAATAAATAAAGGAGGGGTATCTGAAGTTACTCTGCAATCCACCGAAGCTTGTTCCCTTTGTTCCAAAGCGGGTGCTTCCGAACCGGTAAAAATACGCTGCGTTTCTCGATGTGTTATAGATGTATCCATGCTGATGACGGGATATCCTAAAACTGCAAAGTCTGGCCGGCAGGATACTTGATTGATCGAATCGCCATCTTTTCCGAAATCAAACATCGTTGCAGTACATCCAGCCAGATGTCCTCCGGCAGAAAAACCCAATATGCCAATCCGTTCAGGATTTAAGCTGTACTCTGACGCGTGATATCTCACCCAGCGAATGGCTCTCTGTGCATCCGATAGAATTGCATTACCAGAATAAGGTGCAATCCGATAGTCTAAGACAAAAGCGTGGATTCCGTTTTGATTCAGCCATTCAGCAATCTGTATACCCTCATGGTCCCAGGCCTTTTTCTGATATCCTCCTCCGGGAATTATGATAACAGATGTTCCATCCGAAACTTGGGACAAAAACGGATTTAACGTAGCTTTGAATTGGGGAATCCCAGCATTCAAATATTCTGGAGTTCCGTTCCAAATAGAAATCAGCATAAACCTCTTCTCCTTTGCTTGAATCTTATGTAGCTGTCTTGTACAATTTTTGTTCCGATTCTGCTTTTGCTTCTTCAAGGGTTCTTATGTTTTTCTTTTTCAGGAAAACATAAATCCAGAAAACAATTGCAAAGATAAACAAAACCAGATATGTATAAATCAGTGGTTTAAAATCCGATAGCGAATATTGCTGTAAATATCCTTTTGCTGCAATTCGCTGGTACACACTGGAAGAACGATTGATCGCATCCAATGCTATCATTGCCATTGCTGTCGCTTCCGGTTCTGCATTCAGCGTCTGATGGGTTGCAGAATAAGAATTATCTGCCTGGTTCTTATACGTCAAAAGCTCTGCAACCAACTCCGCGCAGATACCGGTATTCGGATCGGCACCGGCATCTACAAGTGCTGTTATTTTCCAAGAAATTTCAATAGAATTTTTAGCTTTCGCATTTTTCAAAAATGAAATTGCCCGGTCTATTGCCGATTTTACTTCCGGATCCTTTTGATAAAAGCACAAAGCACTAACGGCAAGTGAGGTATTTTGAATTGCATCATTTTCCGAAAAGGATCCATCCTCCCGTTGAAATGCAATCAGCTCCTTTACGGCCGCTTCCTTCTGATATGAGGTTTTTGCTGCATCCAAAGCCAGAATTGCCATATACTGGGCCTGTACATTACCAAATAAACCAGAATCGTTCTGCATTTCGGCAAGTGCTGTTGTCAAATTTAGATTTTCCAGATAAGTATCTGGATAAAAGCCCCGGGCAATGGAAATTAATATCAACTGGGAACAGCTCACAGCATTATTTTCTTCGTACTCTGGCTCTGAAATTTCAATATCACTGGTCAGCATTCCCTGTGAAGCAAATAAGAGTACTTCATTCCAATCAGTTAGTTTGTTTACGGTGGCGTAGTACCGTTTTAGATTTGTCAATTCGTCTGAAACATTAGAAGTAGAAGACGCAGAAACAATGACTGCTGTCGCCAAAACAAATACGACGGATAAGAATACGGAAACAATCTTTTTCAACAACAATTTCCTCCTGATTAAACCAAACGGACCGATTCTTTCTGCGAAGCAAATATACCGTCTTCCGCACATTTTTTCCAATTAATTGTCAACTTGTCTGTGGGTTTGGGCCGTCCCTGTTTTTCACGGATGACATATTTTTGGGTAATTAACTGTTCCAGTGCAGTCTGCATCGTTTTAACTGGAATATGGTGGTAATTGGAAACAACTTGCACTGTTTTCTGAAACGTAGGTTTTGCATTCCGCCCTTTTTTATTTTCCGCATTGGATAGACTGGTTAAAAGCATTTTGTAATACGGTGAGTAATCGTCCTCAGCATGAAGAGGAACTTCTATAAACCAGCTGGCAGTATTTTTCAATTGAAGACTGAACGCATCTTTGACTCCGTATACACCCACGTCTTTTCCGCAGCGATTTACCAGAAAGCTGACAGCAGACGCAAAATGTCCGTCGCCTGTAAAAAGAACAAATGTGTCGATTTCTTTATCAAACATAGCCTTTTGGTAGATGCTGTCTAGCATGATAAAATCTGTAAAATCTTTTTTAAATCTCGAATTTGTATTTTTTGTCTCAATGATTTTATTGGAAATCTCTCGGATTTTTGGAATTTCCGCTTCCAAAGAAGTATTAGAAAAATCCGCAAAAAAAATAATTTCACGCACATCAACTCTGCGAGAAAGATCTTTGAGCCAGCCTTTTAAATCCGGCTTAATGTGATATAGATTATTTAAAGAAATATACCAATGTTCGTAATCAATGAATGCAACAGCCTGAGGCTTTTGGTTTTTAGGCACCAAATGTTTGCGATTAAAAAAATGAAATATTTTACCCATCTTTTGTACACCCCCCTTTCTGAAATGATATAGAACAAAATAATTATAACATATCCTTATTGAAAAATCAAGATAGCAATTCTGATTTTATTTAGAAATTTTCCCTTGACAAACTTATTTTTTTGCGTTATAATATTTTTATAATATAAAAAATTGAGGATGACAATGCAAGAGATCAATAAAATTAGAAATTTTTCTATTATTGCACATATTGACCACGGAAAATCCACATTGGCGGATCGGTTGCTGGAATTGACTGATACGGTAGCTAAGCGGGAGATGGAAGAGCAGGTCTTAGACAATATGGAACTAGAACGAGAGCACGGGATTACTATTAAAGCCCGGGCTGTAAAACTGAATTACAAAGCTTCGGATGGAGAAACCTATGCTTTGAATCTGATCGATACTCCGGGGCATGTAGACTTTCACTATGAGGTTTCTCGCTCTCTTGCAGCCTGTGAAGGTGCGCTACTTGTGGTTGACGCCTCCCAAGGAATCGAAGCGCAGACACTGGCGAATACGTATCTTGCTTTAGATGCTGATCTGGAAATTCTTCCTGTAATCAACAAAATAGACCTTCCTGCTGCAGATCCGGAACGGGTAATTCATGAAATTGAAGATACGCTTGGGATTCCTGCGGACGATGCTCCTCGGATTTCCGCAAAAACCGGAATTAATGTAGAACAAGTGTTGGAAATGGTAGTTCAGAAAGTTCCCGTGCCAACCGGAGATCCGGAAAAACCGTTGCAGGCATTAATCTTTGATTCTTATTATGACACATATCGTGGTGTTGTTGTTTATTTTCGTATTTTTGACGGTCAATTGCATTGCAATGACCGGATTCGTCTGATATCAACTGGTGCGGAATTTGACACTGTAGAAATCGGTTACTTGCGGCCGTTTGGATTTGAGCCGACGGAGGCTTTGACCGCTGGAGAAGTAGGTTACTTGGTCGCAAGTATCAAAACAGTGAGCGATACTCGCGTAGGAGATACTATTACTTTGGCTGAACGCCCTGCAGCAGCTCCTCTCCCCGGGTATAAAAAAGCCACTCCTATGGTTTTTTGTGGCATTTACTGTGCAGACGGTTCCCATTATGAAGACTTGAGGGACGCATTGGCAAAATTGAGTCTTAATGATGCGTCTATGACCTTTGAGCCCGAGCATTCCATGGCCCTCGGTTTTGGGTTTCGTTGTGGTTTTCTTGGGCTGCTTCATATGGAAATTATGCAGGAAAGAATTGAGCGAGAATTTAATCTGGACTTGATTACCACTGCACCGGGCGTTATTTACCGTTTGACGATGACAGACGGTGAGGTCCGGTATATTGACAACCCGACCAACTATCCATCCCCAGCTCAGATTGCTCAAGCGGAAGAACCCTATGTAAACGCAGATATTATTGCTCCTGCCGATTGTGTGGGAACTATTATGGATCTATGTCAAGAACGGCGTGGAACATTCAAAAACATGCAGTATATTGATGAACAGCGGGTTGATCTTCATTATGAAATGCCATTGAATGAAATTATATATGACTTTTTTGACACGTTGAAAGCCCGTACCCGTGGGTATGCATCTCTGGATTATGAATTTTCTTGTTATAAGAAGAGCAATTTGGTAAAATTGGACATTCTGCTTAATGGTGAAGTTGTCGACGCTCTTTCTTTTATTGTACCGGAAGAACGATCTTACGCTCGGGGACGGAAAATTACAGAAAAGCTAAAAGACAATATTCCAAGACAACTATTTGAAGTTCCTATACAGGCGGCCATTGGCTCTAAAATTATTGCCAGAGAAACGGTCAAGGCTATGCGGAAAGATGTGCTTGCCAAATGTTATGGTGGCGATATTACACGGAAAAAGAAACTGCTGGAAAAACAAAAAGAAGGAAAAAAGAGAATGCGCAAGTTAGGAAGCATTGAAGTTCCTCAGGAAGCTTTTATGGCTGTATTGAAATTCGATGAGTAATCTAGCTGCGTATCTCCATATTCCGTTTTGTCAGCAAAAATGCCGTTATTGCGATTTTTTTTCTGTTTCATCAGATGAGTTGACACGTAAGAACTTTTCGGCGGCGCTGGCGGAGCAAATCCGAAACAGTCCGGCAAAAGGAGAGACGTTGTCTTCCGTTTATTTTGGTGGGGGAACGCCCTCGCTTCTTTCCCCGGAAGCATTTTGTCTGATTTTTTCCGCCCTGCGGGATACTTTTTCTTTAATAAAAGAGTGTGAAATTACGGTAGAATGCAATCCGGAAAGCGTTAATAACACACTGCTTGCTGGGCTTGCAGATTGCGGTGTAAATCGTCTTAGCATGGGAATCCAGACATTTTCCTCCCGTTTGTTGCAAGTTTTGGGTCGAATTCATTCCGCAGAAGAGGGAATAAATGCCTTTTACCGCATGCGGCAGTTTGGATTCCGCAACATTAATTTGGATCTGATTACCGCGTTGCCGGGCATGACTCAAGATGAGGCCTACGATGACCTGGAAACCATTGCCGAACTGGCTCCAGAACACATTTCTGTTTATTTACTGAAAATAGAGCCCAATACGCCTTTGGGTAGAGAGGGAGCGAAGGAACAGCCGGAAGAGGAACAGGAAGCCTATTATCTGCAGGCCGACCGTTTTTTTTCTACTTGCGGATATGAACATTATGAAATCTCTAATTTTGCAAAACCAGGATACCGTTCCATGCACAATTGTGCATACTGGAACGGAACGGAATATTTAGCATTTGGTCCAGGTGCTGCCGGTTATTATAAGAACTTGCGTTACCGGATTCCGGCAGATTTGAAGGGTTATCTTTGGGCAAAAGGTAATGTAGCGCCGGTTGTGGAACAATATTTAGACGATAGAGAAAAGGCGAAGGAGAAAATTCTGTTGTCTCTTCGAACATTAAATGGTTTGAAGAAACAGAGCCTGCGTCCGGAAACTCTGGCATTGTTTGATACCCTGAAAAAAAATGGTTTGACAAACTGTGTCGAGGATCATTATTTTCTAACGCCTCGCGGTTTTCTTCTTTCCAATGCAATTATTCAGCAAGTTTTGGATTCAGAAAGATATTGAAGAATTCCCTGGCAAACTGCATCTGTAAATGCATTTTGAAAAGATTCCTGCTTAAGCAAGGCCCGGTCTTTTGCATTGCTTAAAAAACCGCACTCTACTAAAACGGTAGGAAGAGTTACAGTACGGAAAACATACAGGGAAGAGGGAACGGCTTTTACTTCTCGGATGCGATAACAAATATTCGCGTCACGGACATGATCCCGGATTTTTTCCGCGAATACCCGACTGTCCTTATGGAAACTTCCGTAAAAAATTTGGAAACCCAAGTCATCAGGAGAAGAAGAGGAATTCATGTGAATGCTCACAAAAGCACTTGCCTGACTGTTGTTTGCAATTTTCGCACGTTGAATTAGATCCTGTTTTTTCTGAAATCCTTTTACACCATCAGTATCTGTATCTGTTTCCCGGGTCATAATTACTTGAATTCCGTTCTGCTCCAACTTTTCTTTTAGACGAAGAGAAAACTGCAGATTCAAATCTTTTTCCATTGTTCCATCTGCATGCGTGGCGCCTCCGTCTTGCCCGCCGTGCCCCGGATCAATTACAACGATAACCGGAGTTGTTTTTTCTGCTTCCAAGACGCGTGGCAACTGGAACACGGCCAGTACAATTCCGGTTAACAGCAAAAGGCTTAGTACGATTCCCCACTTTTTTTTGATATGTTTCATATTGTAGTAATCCTTTCAAGAATATTTTTTTCCTATCACGTACTTTTTATCTAAATTTTTGTAGATTTTTCTTTACATCTCTTGCTTTTGTTAAAGTTATAGTGTATAATAAAAATATTGTGTGTAGTACAACGTTAAATTATACGATGTTTTTGGAGGTATTAAAATGTATTCCGCAGGCGATTTTAGAAACGGTGTTACGTTTGAAATGGAAGGCACGCTGTATTCCGTTGTTGAGTTTCAGCATGTTAAACCTGGGAAAGGTGCTGCTTTTGTGCGTACAAAACTGAAAAATGTCATTACTGGAAGTGTAATTGAAAAAACCTTTTCACCTACGGACAAGTTTCCGCAGGCGTATGTGGAACGGAAAGAAATGCAATATCTGTACAATGACGGAGATTTGTACTATTTTATGGATATGGAGACTTATGAACAACTCCCCTTGAATGCCGATAAACTGGGAGAAAATTTTAAATTTGTAAAAGAAGAGACCGTGGTAAAAATTCTTTCCTACAAAGGAAATGTATTCAGCGTAGAACCTCCTTTCTTTATCGATTTGAAAGTCGTGGATACGGAACCTGCCGTGCGCGGAGATACCGCAACCAATGCCATGAAAAACGCTACCTTGGAGACGGGAGCAACAATCCGAGTTCCGATGTTTATTGATAATGATGAAATGATTCGTGTAGATACTCGTACTGGGGAATATATGGAAAGAGCATAA
>CALXAO010000085.1 GCA_944386295.1 uncultured Clostridia bacterium
CGGTTTCCTGTGAAACCCAACGGATAAAATCCATCCCCTGTTCCGAGACTTCCGGCGCTAGGGTAATCAGACGCAAAATATCCTGATGCTTCCAGATTAACTCTTTATCCGGGAGTAAAATATGTTCTGCGGCCTGCGCCCCTTTTTTTGAGGCATTGATAAAAGGGCCTTCGGCGTGCACACCCAGAATCCGGGCAGAATCAGATGGCTGGTTTTCCCTCAGCTCCCGGCAAACGGCAAAAGCCTGTTTCAAATCCGACACAGATACCGTCATCGTTGTGGGACACCAAGAAGTAACACCGTTGCGAAGAATCCCCTGTGCAATAGACAAAATTCCATCTTTTTCTCCATCCGACACATCCTGTCCCAGATAACCATGAATATGCAAGTCTACCAGCCCGGGAGAAACATATGCCCCCCCGGCATCAATAACTTCCTCCGGCACCGCTGTTTCTTCTCCAGGAAAACAAATCCGACGAATCCGGTCGTCAAACCACAGTTCCCGTCCAGCCAGCTCCCGGTCTGGAAGTAAAATACGACCGTTAATTATACACTTCATCCGTGTCACACCTTTCAAAATTTATACCGCTCGGAAATCCCAAAAAAGTACATTTTGTATTTATCCACATTATACTACAGCATATTTTAATTTTCAAGCGGCACAAATGGAACATTCTCTTAACTTTTCCGCAAGAAGCAAGGCCGAACCCCGTTTCCTGCTTGACAAAATAAAAAAATTCAGTATAATAAAATTTGGAATAACTGAAACCGCAGGATATATACTATGTTCGTCGGAAGAAAGGACTTTTATGGAATTTTCAGCACTGCTCCGTTCCCAGCTGGCATTTTTCAAACCGTTCGTAAATGGTTGTTCCTTGGCAACAACTCGAGCAGGCCAGGATAAATTGGGTGAATTAATTACTCTGACCCGCCGAACAAAGGTCACCTACCGGAAACACCATTTCTCCGGCTTTTGCGCAGAATGGATCACCCCCAGGCAGTTGACCCGGAGAGGTGTTATTCTGTATCTCCACGGAGGCGGATACGTTGCTGGCAATCTAGAATACGCCAAAGGGTTCGGCACGGTCCTAGCGGAACGGTACGGAATTCGGGTTTTCTGTCCAGCTTACCGTCTTGCCCCGGAATTTCCCTTTCCGGCTGCAGTGGAAGACGCCTGCGAATCCTTTGAGTATCTGCTCAATTGCGGCTTTCTTCCCCAGGAAATTTTGCTGGCTGGAGAATCCGCCGGAGGCGGGCTGATCTTCTCTCTTTGCCTGGCGCGTAAGGGACAGCATAAATCGCTGCCGGCAGGCATTCTTGCAATCTCTCCCTGGAGCGATTTGACGGCGTCAGGAACATCTTATATAGAAAACAAAGAAAAAGACCCATCCATGAGTCTAGAACGACTAAATTTTTACGCCAACTGTTATACCAAGGATCGGACAAATCCGTTAGTTTCGCCTTTGTTTGGAGATTTAACCGGTCTTCCTCCCTGTCGGATTTTTGTAGGAGGAGACGAAATCATGCTGGACGATGCCCGCCTGCTTCACCAAAAGCTATTGGATTCCAACGTGGATAGCAAGCTGACCGTTTCAGAAGGCATGTGGCACGGATATTTACTGTACGGAATCCGGGAAACAAAGCCGGATTTTGAACAAATTGGAACCTGGCTGGGAAAGGTACTTTTTTATCATGGAACGAAAACTTCGGTGGATGAAACTAGATAACGCCGCAAAAATTTATCCCGCAGCAAAACGGAGAAAATGGAATAACCTCTTCCGGCTATCTGCAACCCTGACAGAACCGGTGGATACCGAAACTCTTCAGGCCGCTTTGGACCGAACCGTACTGCGATTTCCTTCTATTGCGGTTCGGTTACGACGAGGTATGTTCTGGTACTATCTGGAAGAAATTCCAAAAGCGCCGAACATCCAACCGGACACTGCTTACCCGGTTGCCCGCATGCCTTTCGATGATATTCGGCAATGTGCGTTTCGAGTGCTATATTATCAAAATCGGATTGCCGTAGAATTTTTTCACGCATTAACCGATGGCAACGGCGGCTTGGTTTTTTTAAAAACATTGCTCGCCGAATATTTGACACAAAAATATAAGATATCCGTGCCAGCAGTACAAGGCGTTTTAGACCGGGATGCGCCTCCTCGGGAAGAGGAAATAGAAGACAGTTTTTTGAAATATGAAGGGGAAATCAGCCGGAGCCGAAAGGAAGCCACTGCGTTTCGTTTGGATGGAACTCCGGAAACTGACGGATTTTTAAATATTATTACAGGAATTCTGAACACTGACGAAGTTCTAACGGAAGCCAAAAAAAGAGGCGTAAGTCTAACGGTGTTTATCGCCTCAGTTATGATTCTTTCTATCCAGCAGATTCAGGACCGGCAAATCCACCGGAGAAAAAAGCAGAAACCTATTAAAATCCTGATTCCCGTCAACCTCCGGAATATGTTTGAAAGCAGTTCTCTGCGCAATTTTGTCCTGTTTGTCACTCCCGGTATTGACCCTAGGATGGGGGAATATACTTTAGACGAAATCCTACGTTCTATTCATCATCAGATGGGGGAAGAACTTACTCCAAAGAAAATGGCGGCCCGGATCTCGGCAAATGTTAAACCGGAAAAATCCTGGTGGGTAAAACTACCGCCATTGTTTGTAAAAAATTTTCTACTGAAAATGGTCTTTAATAGCATTGGGGAACGAAAGTCCTGTCTGACGCTGTCCAACCTTGGCGCGGTAAAAGTTCCGGAAATTATGGCCCCTTTTCTTTCCAGAATGGATTTTGTCCTCGGCACTCAGGCAACCCGTCCAAACAATTGCGGGATTCTTTCCTACGGGGGAAAACTTTATATTAACTTTATCCGAAACATCAAAGAACCTTCGTTGGAACGGGAATTTTTTACCGCACTGCGCAAACTAGGCCTGCATGTAACCGTAGAAAGCAATCAACGGTAACACCCCAGCACTAAAATTTATGAAAGGTCGTCAACCTATGGCATACTGCGTCCGCTGCGGTGTAGAACTTGCCGCCAGTGAAAAAAAATGTCCCCTATGCGGAACACCCGTCGTTCCTCCAGAATTGCCCGAAACAGAAGGTATTCCGCCCTATCCGATTCAAGAAAAAAGGAACACGGAACCGAACAGAAGCAAGGGTATTTTGTTTATTCTCACTATGTTGTTTTTGCTACCGATTTCGGTGGTCTTCCTCAGCGATTTGCAAATCAACGATGCGATCACCTGGTCTGGGTTTGCCGGTCTGGCAATTCTGCTTTTGTATGTTATTATAGTGCTTCCCTTTTGGTTTCAGCATCCAAATCCGGTCATCTTTGTTCCCATAGACTTTGCCGCAATAGGGGGATATCTTCTTTACATTTGCTTGGCAACCGGCGGAAACTGGTTTTTACCTTTTGCGTTTCCCTTGACAGGAAGCATCCTGCTGGTGGTCACGGCAGCACTGGCACTGATTAAATATGTCCGCAGAGGACATTTGTATATTGCTGCGGGTTTATTTTTTGCTACAGGAGGAATTGCAGTACTCACAGAATTTCTTCTAAGCAGAACCTTTCCCGTAACCAAAACCATTTTTTGGTCGACATATCCCTTAATCGCCTGTTTTCTGACCGGCGCCATATTGATTGTCATTGCAATTTGCCGTCCGTTAAGGGAATCCTTTCGGAAGCGTTTTTTCCTTTAATCCACACTGTATAAAACTTTCTCTTTATTTGGAGAAAGGAACTTTCCGTGCCCGCACAATAATAACGTCAGGCAGTTCTTTTTTGCCGTAACACTCTTCAAAAAAACGTCTATAACAAAACCACAGGAAAAACAAAGATTAAAAATATCCTGCAAAGATCAATGATAATAACACTGCTGCCGGGGCTGTCCCTCAATGGCAATGTCATAATAAGCATGGGGTGTTATGTATCGATCAGTCAAGGTTACAAAACAAGGATGTTGGGTTGCGAACACAAAAATCCCATCCGAACGAAGCAATTCTTTTACACAGAAAAACAAAGGATATACATCGGTAATATCCATTACCGCCGTCTGTCGCGTCAGCCACGCAAAAAGAAATTAGCTCCGCCCACTGTATCTACCGCTTTTTTTGCAAGCTCCACCATCAAAGAACTGCAATTACCTGTGACCCTGTTCAGCCAAATAAGCCGAATAATTGCCGTTTCCATGGCCGCATCTAGAATAAAATGGGCCGAAGCAGTTCTGTTACCCGGGGGCGAACTACTTCTCGGTGAAACCGATTGGATGCATCGCCCATTTGGGCATCCCAAAAAGCGGCATTAGCTTCTCATGCGGCTTTGCTGTCTGCAACAGAATACTTACGCATAAAATAACCTCCTATTTTTAAAGGAAAAGGGAAAGCGATTTTAACGCTTTCCCTTTTCTGTTTTCTTTATCGACTAGATTTTGCTCGAAAAGTCGCGCAGCGTGTGTCCGAACAGCAATTTGCCATTTCCGGACCAATTGAAATTTTTTCCGCGGTACATTTGGATTGTCCGTCATGATACTCGCAGTTACAGACACTGCAGGAAATGCCCTCGTTACAGACACAATGCTGCGGATGATTGGATTTTTCCATAAAAAATCTCCTTTGATAAGTTTGTCTGGGCCCGCATTTAGTTTCTGCAGAAAAACTGTTTTTATGAAAAAAAACCTTAAAAATTTTTACCATTCTAAATTTTTATTCAGTTTCTTCTCTTCCTCGGATTTCCAGTCCCATCAGCCGGGCAAGTTCCGCCGCCTGCCCATAGGTTACAACCACACCAGACTTCCGATCTGGTGAAAACAACGCCCCCTCCAGATCACACACTCGGAAATCGGCTTTTCCCAGATCCGCACGGGTAAAATCACTGCGAAAAAAGCGAACATTCCGGAAATCACATTTCCGGAATACACTTTCCCCCCAAGCCGATTCACCGTAATCACAGTCGTTAACCCTACACGACCGCAGCTGTACCCGCACATAATTTCCGTAACGTCCAGTACAGCCGGAAAATACACATTCCCCAAAAGATGAGCCAATAAAACGGCTTCCAGTCAGACGGCAGTCCCGGAATTCTGTACGCAGAAAAAAACAGTCTTCCCATCGGACATTGGATAGATCGCAACGCTCAAATATAGTATCGGAGCAATTCATTTCCCCTACAGATAAATCCCCGAACCGACAGCCCAAAAACCGACAGCGGCTAAGCCAAAGACGGGAAAACTGTCCCGTACCGGCATCTTCCCCAGAGCAAGATAAATCTTCCAGTTCTATTTTCCCGCGTCCGGCCGCGTGAAAGCTCTGCGCCAACGAAAGCGGACTCATCGGAACTCCCGATCGCTTTTGCAAAGCACCCCTTCTCCGCGCCGAAGCAAATCGACAAATTGGGCCGGGGTCTGCGGTAACGTTCGGAAATAAATGCCGCTGTTAATCATATTCACATGATGAGCATCCGAACCGGCCGTCTGCGCCAGCCCGTGCTGTAGCGCAAAGGCATGGGCCTTACCGTTGTGGTTTATTGAAGCAGGATTTCCATTGGCACCATTGAACGTCTCCACCCCGTCAATGTGGGTATGATTGGGAGGACAGGTCCGCGGCGGCACATAGGAAGCCTCCCGGAAAGGATGCGCATTGACTACATATCCGCCCATTGCATGAATCTGATCACAGTATTCCGTGAAAGAACAGTTATAAAATTCCGGATGCTTCAGAAATTGTTCTGGAGTAATGTTCAACGTCAAAAGGTCGTAATAATTCACATGAAATTCTATGCCAAACAAAATTGTTAAACCTCTGCGCATTCCTTCTTTTCGAGCAATTTCAAACGCATCCCGGTACTTTTCCACCCGATCTGACCAGGAAAGCTCAGGGTCTACTTTAGTCTGTTGGGTGTAAAAATGATTAGTTACAACAACGCCGGCATACCCCTTCCTGCCATATTCCTCCATCATCTCCGCCGCCGATGATCTTCCACAGCGGCTTCCTTCTGAAGTATGCATATGTGTTTCCAGCAAATACATCTGATGCACTCCCTTTTCAAATATTCCAGCGGTATTTATTATAGCACTCCATCTCAAAAATTCAATCAATTTTCTGTTACATTCCCAGCACTTTTTTCCGACAAAATAGCCTTTCTTCCCTAAAGAAAACAGTTCAAAAGAAAATACAACTATTCTAAAAAAAGTACACGACAAAACAAAAGAAATCATTTATAATAGTCAAAACAAATAAAAGGGAGGTATTTTATGAACCGACAGCTTTCTATTCCAAAACTAGGAGAAGGACAATTGAATTTCCGCATTTCTTTAGTTAAAAAGCGGCTTTCCAGTTTTCCCCTGGATAACATGGATTTTATTATGGCAGATCTGGAACATCCAGAAATTAACTACCGCATGGCCGACATCTGTACCGGAGACTTGACCGGCCGAATTCTGGAATTTTTGTCTTGCGCAGAGGGGATTGACAGTGAATCAGCCGGTCCTCGGCTGAAAGAACTGTTTGAACGAATTCTGCAAACAGCCCGACCGTCCGGTCTTTTTGGAAAAGACAGCACTCGGATCCCCAGTCAAGAGGAAAATATTTGCGGAATTCATAGCTGTGTGGGGACTTCGGCAACCTCAAAGCTGTTTCCCGGATTTCTGCGGTATTATGAACTGACAGGTGACCACAGGGCGCTGGACACGGCCCGGCGAATGGGAGATTATATCCTCGCCCACGAAAATCATCTGACTGAAAAGAAAAACACAACAGCCCTTTGGGTAATAGAACCATTTGCCCTTTTGTATAAAATTACTGGGCAGAAAAAATACCAGAAAATCATTGACCGTATGCAATTAGGCCCCATTGACCGGGCGCATTCTCATGGATACTTGGGATCTGTGCGAGGGTTACAAACCATGGCCCTGTGCACCGACGACCTGAAGTATAACGAAATTCCAGAATTACGGCGGAAAGAAATTCGAGACCGCTGCCAGTTACCTGACGGCTGTATCAGTGAGCATTTCCCCCATTCTTACCGTAACGAGGGGTGTTCCATCGCGGACTGGATTATGGTCAACCTGAATTCCGCCCTGCTGACTGGAGAAGAAGACGGCTACAACATTGCGGAAAATACACTTTGGAATGCTCTGTTTTTTAATCAGTTTGTCAGCGGCGCCTTTGGGCACAGATCTTTGGCTCCTAACGGTTACGCCAATCGGGAATTTCAGGAAGCCTGGTGGTGCTGCACCGAAAACTGCGGTCGGAGCATGATCGAGTATGCAAAACATTCGGTAACATTGACCGATAGCACCCTGCGGATTAATTTCCTTACTTCCGGAGACTTTACTGTTCCTTGGGAAGGAGGGGAAATCAAGATCAGAATTTCCACCCGTTGGCCAACTTCTCCCGAATCAATTGTTACAATCCGAGGATTGCCCAAAGAATTCAATATCCACGTACGCCAGCCTAATGATGTAAAGAATTTCCATACAGAACAGATTTGGGAAAACGGTACGCTGACCCTACGCCTGACCGGGAAGGTCGGCCATCACCTTCAGGCAGTTGGGGATCGATATCTGCTCAAATACGGAACCTTGATTCTCGCTCCCTCAGCTTACTATTGGCAGCCGGAAAGCACCGGCTGTGCGGATGAAGGCTTGCTGGGGTATATTCCGCATCAACTTCCCGGCAAGGACGCGGACATTTTGACCGGAGAGGAAAACGCGGACGGATTTCTTTCCTTCTCCCATCTGCCGCTGCCCACTTGGCTTTTCTATGAAGAAGGCTCCCATGGACGGCTTACCGCCGGGGAAGCATCGGTAAACGTACCTCTTCGGTTCCGGGCAGACGGCAGTACAAAAATGCTGTATTTCTGGCCTATGTGTTATAATACCGGCGGAAACAATTTCTATGAAACTCCCATATTGTTTGGCGCAGCAAAGGAATAAATAAAGACGGGGCAATCAGGAAAAACTGATTGCCCCGTCCATACCTGTATCAAAAGAAAACCGTCATCGGAACAGTTTTCCCCGTTTCAGCGGCTGGTCGGTGTTTTCCTCAATCATCCGCTGAGCTTCTTCCCAAAGTGTTTTTTCCGGAAGATTCCTTGCTTTTGAGCTGACAATAAAAATAGCCTGACGGAATACTTTTCCGTTGGGAGTATCAATAACCACCGCTTGCTGGCTGATTCCCTTGATCACGATTTTCCACACCCTTTTTTACTGAATTTTCGCGGAAATGGCCGCGCAATATTCAGTATGCCGCAAAAAAGGAAATATTATACATCTCTCACCTCTTTGCCAAGCCAATCCACCAAAGACGCAGTCTGATGAAAGCAGGGATTTTTCAAAAAATCATCTTCCCATTTAGGCGCGCACATCATAGGATGCCGAGACGGACAGGTATTCCGGAAGCCGGCGTATTTCCGGGCGGACGTTCCCCACAAAAACCAGACCGGATGTACCGCGTCCTCAACATAATGCATTAGATCCCGGCAAAGACCGGACCAAAGCTCTTCATGAGAACCGGGCATCCTCACCTGACAGGTCAGCGACGCGTTGAGCAGAAGCACCCCTTCCGACTGCCAGTACTCAAACAGTCTATTGGGAGGGAGCATCCAAAAATGGCCCTCATCCATTTCCTGCAAAATTCTCCGGTACGGATATTCATAAGGATTGGCATTGGTTTCGGAAGCATAAAGCAGACGGACAATATTTTTTAGAGAAATCTGTCGGAAAGGCGTATGCCAATCGGTCAGCCCCCCTACCTCAAACGCACGCCCCGTAGCCACACCCGGCTGGGGATAGGGATCCTGGCCGACAATTACAACCTGAATCTGTTCCACAGGCATCATGGCACGAAAAATTTTGTTCGGCGCCGGCGTACAGTCTTTCGACGCCCGAGCTACAATTTCTTTCAAATCTTCTCTATTTTTCAAAAACTTAAACAAAAAACACAAATCCCTTCTTGACAAGCTTTTCTTTTTCTTATATAATTATAGCATGATTTCGCGGCAAGAACACGACAAAAATCCGAACGTTTTTCTTTTTAGGAGGCAGAAATGATATTTCAAACAGAAACTCTGCAGGCAGCCTTGGCAGCAGAACAGGCGGTGGAAAAATGCTTCCGAGACATTGACCGAATAAGTCAATACAACACCCAAAAAGTTCTGGAAGCATTTTGGGACCATCGGGTTTCAGAAGCCATGTTGCACGGAACTACCGGCTATGGCTATGACGATAAAGGGAGGGATACCCTAGACAGCATTTATGCACAGATATTCGGCGCTGAAGATGCCCTGGTACGTCATCATTTTATTTCCGGAACCCATACACTGTCCACAGCTCTGTTTGGGGTACTGCGTCCGGGAGACATTCTTCTTTCGGCAACTGGCGCTCCCTATGACACTTTAGCAGAAACCATCGGATTGACCGGCACCTCGGGAAATGGCTCCTTGGCTGACTACGGAATCAGATACCAACAGCTTGAACTCACGGAAAACGGTGTCAATCTTTCAGCCGTGGACCATGCCCTTCGGAATGACCCGGCAATAAAAATGGTTTTTGTCCAACGGTCCAGGGGATACACCTGTCGTCCCGCTCTCTCAATGAAACAAATCGGAGAAATCTGCAAAATAGTAGCCGGCCGCGCCATTGTTATGGTAGACAATTGCTATGGAGAATTTACCGAAGAAAAGGAACCCACCCAGATGGGAGCAGATCTGATAGCAGGGTCCCTCATCAAAAACCCAGGAGGAGGGTTAGCCCGCACCGGAGGCTATATTGCAGGACGAAAAGACTTGGTAGAAAAAGCTGCGTATCGACTGACTGCCGTCGGAATCGGGAAAGAATGCGGGGCGTCTCTTGACGAACTTCGGTTGATGTACCAGGGATTGTTCCTTGCGCCTCACACCGTCGCGCAGGCAATGAAAACAGCCGTATTCGCCGCCCAGCTGTTCCAAAATGCCGGATACGAAGTTTCTCCATTGCCGGAAGCCCCTCGGTACGATTTGATTCAGCAGCTGACCTTTCATGACCCGGAAGTAATGAAAGCTTTCTGCCGGGGAATTCAAAAGGGATCTCCGGTAGATTCCTATGTAACGCCAGAAGCCTGGGACATGCCAGGCTATGAAGACCAAGTGATTATGGCAGCAGGAACCTTCGTATCAGGAGCTTCTATTGAACTGTCAGCTGACGGTCCTATGCGTCCGCCATATACTGCATACATGCAGGGAGGTCTGACCTATGCAAGCGGCAAATTGGCTCTGATGGTTGCTTATGAGGAAATGAAAAAAGGTTAAAAAATAGGATGCCGTTCCATGGAACGGCATCCTATTTTTCTGAATGACAATACCTATTTTTGCATCACATTAACTGCTTTTGTTTTCTCGTATAACTGTCCGACATCATTGCTCAATTTGACGGAGAAAACCCAAAACTATTTTTTCCAGTACCTTCAATACAAATTCCAAATCTGATGGCAAGAACGATCCCCCGGGAAAAAATTTCACAGATCTCCCAGATAAATTTCTCCATATTTTATAAATTAAAACAGCGGTGTAATCCGGGAATCGATCAGTCGCCCCTCTTCCCAATCAGCATCCACCACATATCCGCCGCGGGCACGCAGGCCACGGAAAGAACCGCTGCGCCAAGCAGACGGAAGCGCTGGAAGCAATGTAATCTTTCCCCGGTGACTTTGCAGCAAAAGCTCGCAAATTACAGCACAAATTCCAAAATTTCCATCAATTTGAAAGGGCGGGTGTCTGTCCAGCAAACTGGGATATACCGAACGGCGCAACATATCCGTAATTCGGGCATGCGCTGCATCTCCTTCCCCGAAACGGGCATGAAGCATTGCAATCCATGCATTGGACCATCCTTGGACGCCGCTACCGCTTTCCAGCCGAGAAGCAAGCAGCTTCTGCGCCCCGTCCCAAGCCGGATGTTCCGGCGTTATCTGGTCGGATGGAAATACTCCATACAGGGGGGATAAATGCCGATGCCCCTTTTCAACCGCCGGGAAGGATTCCCCCCACTCTAACAACCGCCCATCTTCTCCTACCCGCAACGGAACAATCCTGTCCCGCAAACTCCGGAATCGGTCGGAACCGACACCCAGCGCATCGGCTGCCCGCGCGGTTTTGTCCAGCAAATCCCAGGCGATTTCCAGATCCATAGCCGAACCGCGGCAAACCGAACACTTTACGCCCTCCGACCAGAACTCATTCTCCGGAGAGGTGGATGGACAGGTTGTAAGTTTTCCTTCCGAATCCGGAATCATCCAGTCCTCAAGAAAATCCACGGCCCCCTGCAATACGGGAAAATACTCTCGCAAAAACGCAAGATCCCGAGTATAATCATAGTGCTCCCAGATATGCCTGGCAGCCCAAAAACCTCCCATAGGCCAGTATCCCCACAACGCTTCTCCATTGGCCTCGCAATTAAAACGCCACAGATCGGTATTATGCCAACTCATCCAGCCCCGACAGCCGAATCGGTTTCCGCGAAGAGACAGGTCCCGAACCAATTCCAAAAACGGCAGATGACAGTCCCCCAAGCCGCAAACCTCCGCTGGCCAATAGTTCATTGGAGCGTTAATATTCATAGTATAATTGCAGTTCCAAGAGGGTAAAAGCCGATCATTCCAGATGCCCTGCAAATTAGCAGGCTGCGTTCCGGGCAAAGAAGAAGCGATCATCAAATAGCGACCATAATCAAACAAAAGTGCCGCTAATTCCTCATCCCCGTCCGGATGCGCCAAACGCTCCTCAGTAGGGGCATCTTTGCCCGGACCCAAATCCAGTTGAACCCGACCGAACCGTTCCCCAAAGGCATTGCAATGCCGTTCCCTTAACTGAAGATAGGAAAAACGCCGGGCGGCATTCAGCAATGCCCCGCACCGTTTCTCGGCGTCCGCTGTAGGAGCAAGATCAAACCGTCGGAAGCTGGTCGCCACCGAAAACAAAAGTGTCAACTCTTTGGCCCGGAAAATCCAAAGGTCTCCGCCCTCCCCTACGACAATACCGTCCGATTGGGCAAATGTCAGACAAGAAAAGAAAATACTTTCTCCGTTATAATCCATAGTGCGGTCATAGGAAGATACATGGGAAGGACAGCGTCCACACACAGAAATAATGCCATTACTTCCCTCTTTTCGATGTTGCAGAGAAACCGATTGGCTGACATGAAAATCCCGTTTTTCACTGCAGTGCACATGCAGCACCAAGATATCCTCCGGAATGGATACAAACGCTTCCCGACAGAAATGAACACCATCCAGATCATATTCCGTTCGGACAAGACCGTCGGCAAGCGTTAACGTACGGGAATAATTCCCCACTCTGGTTCCAGTTCCCACAACCTCTACGCGAAGTTCACCCAAAGGGAGATACGCCTGGGAGGTTACACCGAACATCGTCTGTTCCGTCAAGCGGGTAGCCTCAGCATACCTCCCTCTGCTCACAGCGTCCCGAATGGGTTCCAATTCTTCCAGTTTGTGTTGCCGTTCCTCCCGATGAACACTGCCTGACCAAAGCGTATCCTCATTCAATGCAATCCGATCACAAATGGGATCAGAAAATACCATTCCTCCAATTCGTCCATTCCCGATAGGCAACGCTTCTTCCCAAACACAAGCAGGCTTTCGATACCACAGTTTTCGCATACCGTTGGTCTCCCTTCCGATGTTTCTTCCAAATAAAAATGCCGGTCGAGCAAAATACACAAGACCGGCGCACAAAAATTGTTACGCTTTGTTAACCGAACCGAACAGTTCCATTTTTTCCCGCACAGTTGCCTTAATTGCCTCGGTACCGGGAGCCAACAGTTTCCGGGGATCAAACCCTTTTCCCTGAAGATCCTTCCCCGCTTCAATATATTTCCGGGTAGCATCGGCAAATGCCAATTGACACTCGGTATTTACGTTAATTTTAGAGACACCCAAATCAATTGCTCGACGGATCATATCTGCCGGAATTCCGGTTCCACCATGAAGAACCAAAGGCATAGCACCGGTCCGCTGCTGAATTGCATCCAAGGTATCAAAGGACAGCCCCTGCCAGTTTTCAGGATATTTCCCGTGAATATTTCCGATTCCAGCAGCAAGCATAGTCACACCAAGGTCAGCAATCGCTTTGCACTCATCAGGATCTGCACATTCCCCGGCACCAACCACGCCATCTTCTTCCCCGCCAATAGAACCAACTTCTGCTTCCAGTGAAATTCCCTTTTGCGCCGTCAAAGCAACCAGTTCTTTGGTTTTTGCAACATTTTCTTCAATGGGATAATGGGAACCATCAAACATAACCGAGGAAAAACCGGCTTCAATACAAGCCAGAGCCCCTTCGTAAGAACCATGATCCAAATGCAGCGCTACCGGCACGGTGATTTTAAGGGACTCCAGCATTCCGTTCACCATACCTACAATGGTTTTATAACCGCACATGTACTTTCCCGCACCCTCGGACACACCCAGGATTACCGGAGAATTCAATTCCTGCGCCGTTAGAAGAATGGCTTTTGTCCACTCCAAATTGTTGATATTGAATTGCCCGACGGCATAATGGCCAACTTTGGCTTTGGTAAGCATTTCTTTTGCAGATACTAACATGTGTTTCTCCTCCATATAACTCAGAAAATTTCCGCATTACGTTTATTTCTTATTATACAACATCTCGCGCAGAATTGCAAGTCCTATTTGAAACGATTTTGCAAAAAGACCGGAAATCTCCTTTCAATTCAAAAAAAATTCAAAAATCTTCCCTTGACAAACTAACAAAATTATGATATACTATGCAAGTAATTAATTCGCCGGAGTGGCGGAATTGGCAGACGCCCGGGACTTAAAATCCCGTGGGATGAAAATCTCGTACCGGTTCAAGCCCGGTCTCCGGCACCAGTACGATCTTTAACTAATATATCGCGGAGTGGAGCAGCTTGGTAGCTCGTCGGGCTCATAACCCGAAGGTCGCTGGTTCAAATCCAGCCTCCGCAACCATATCGTAGCACCGAAAAAGATATCGGTGCCAAAAACCCCGAAACCACAAGGGTTTTCGCTCAAAGGGACAAAAATTGACCAATGGGTGAAAGCCGGTACGGGAAAAGTCAAAAATCCGATCATCGAAAAGATGGTCGGATTTTTGCTCAGGATAAGCATAATTCATTTATATA
>CALXAO010000086.1 GCA_944386295.1 uncultured Clostridia bacterium
CTGCATGAAGCCTATGGTGCTTCTATGGATCTTGCAGGCATTGATGCAGGCGATTATGTATTCGTACACAAACAAAACAGGGCAAAGTCAGGAGACCTTGTGGTTGCACTTATCAATGGTGAAAACAATTTGAAACGGATTCGTTTTGACGACGAACGGCAAGTTGTCGCTCTTTGCCCCGAGAGCCGCAACAAACGCTACAAAGTCAAGGAATACAAGGACATCCAAATTCAGGGCGTGGTTACACACATTATCAAAAAGGTGACGTAGTTTATAGGAGGGCAACTGGATTGACCAATTTTATTTCTCGCGCTGAGGCTGAAGAGCTCTGCGACGGTATGATTCAGCAGTTCATTGGAGGTACCGCAGTGATACCGGAATCTGTTGACATTGATTCTTTTGTACGGTTTTTTCTAAAGTGTACCGTAATTTATGAAAGTATAGTTGAAGAAGACAAAGACCGAATTGGCTTTACCGGTGATGGGAAGCGTCCTTTGCGAATAATAAAGGGCGGGAAGCAAAAAGAAATCATATATCCCAAAAATACGATTGTGTTAGACAAATACCTGCTGAATCCAGGCGAGGAGAATCACAGGAGGTTTGTTCTCGGTCACGAAGCAGGGCATATCATCGCAAATCGTATTAACCCGGATAGCCCGGCTTGTTTTCACCATTTTACGGACAGAACACGAACAGAATGTAAAAAACAAAAAAACACTTTGTGACATTTATAAATGTTTTATTGTGAATTTTAGCCCCAAAAGCATTGCTCAACACCTTGTAATCATTCTTAACAGTTTCATTCCATAAAATAAAGTCACTCACGTTGTAATAATACTTTTTTTTCAAGAATTTCCTTGACCACGCTACGCAACAATTTTCCATTATGGTTATATGGTAATTCAGCACACCTAAAAAAGATTTTTGGGATTTCATAAGGCAAAAAACATTTTAAAAACATGGCAGAATAAATTGAACGCTCACCAACATATAAACAACCCAAGAATGTACTATCATGCACACTTATCGGAGCAATAGCACACGCTTCAACACCTGACAGTGAGACAATTTTTTCTTCAACATCTTCAGGACATATTTTGTGTGAATTAATTACAATCAAGTCATCAACACGCCCCACGACATACAACTCCCCATTTGTATTTATATATCCTACATCTCCAGTATTAAACCAGTTTTTATACTGCGTTTCATTTTTCACTGTTCCGGAAACATATCCACTAAACAAACAAGGAGTATTCACATGAATAACACCAAGTCTATTTTGAACAGGTAAACCGTTTTCAACAACAGCAACTTCAATACCCCTAAGGGGTATTCCAACAGAGTTATCTGTGCTGTAACCTTCTTTTTGAGCGGTTACTCTTGGTCCGCCTTCTGACAGTCCATATACATTGAAGACTTTACTCTTTAACTTTTCACGTGCAAGATCACATAAACCTCTAGATAAAACAGAACCACTTATATATACATTTTTTAGTGATTCAATATCATATTTGTTTTTAGAAAGTTCTGTTAAAATCATTGACAGCAATGTTGGATTTAAACATAGGATCGACACATGGAACCTCTTAATATCCGTAAGAATAAGCCTTGGAATACAAGGGGACGGAGATATTACAGCCATTACTTTGGATTTTAAAGACACTAACAATTCCCCAACTAATGATGATGAGTGAGTTAATGGCTTCACAATATAAATACAATCATCGGCTTTCGGTTGCAAATATTCCATAATCAAATCCGCATTTGTATTTATCGCACAATGTGAAAGAATAATTCCCTTTGATTTTCCTGTCGTTCCTGAACTATAAATGATAAGCGCTTCCTCTAATTTATAATTTGGAATATATGCATCATAAACTCTTGGGGGCAAAGTAGAGGCTTCGCCCAGTTTTGGATTATACGGTATAAATACTACTTCAGTCTCCATCTTAGGATATCGAGCCAATATAGAAGATTCAATGTAACATTTGTGAACACCGGCCTCATCCATCAATACAATCGCCATTTCTAAGGGCATGTTCACATCCAACAATACTGCAGAATTTGCAGAATTCCATATTGAAAGTAGAATATCCACATATTCAATGGTATTGTGTCCTATGATTGCAATCCGAGCCATCGCTATCTCCTTACTGAAATAAAACAATTATTGAGGATTATCCTCTTTTATGATATCATTTTAAGCACTGTGTTGGCAAAAGCATCTATAGAGAAAGATTCATTAATAATCACTGTTAACCGCCTACTTTCATCTTGGCTTTTAATAGAAATTCTATTACCATTTTTTTCAATAACAAGGTCGGAAGAAGCCGCTGGCAGTTTAGCAAAAAAAATCAGGGCATCAAAACAGAAATGATTCTGCAAATTACTTAAAAGAATATCCGTGTTTATATCAGGAGGAACAAAAACCCCACCACATCTAAAAACAAAACTATTATCATCAGAGAAAATTTGGTTGTATATATAATTTGTGGATAGCCATGCTGACAATTTCTCACAAAGAGTTTCTAAAAATACGTCACTATTACGCACGATTGAAATGACAGGAACATCAACTTCTGGAAGTTGCTTAATCTGTTTTAATATGTTATACTGATATGTCTGCCAATGAGTACTATTATTAATAAAACCCTCATCCCAAGGATAGGGCGTTTTCACCTTAGGAACCTTTTTCCCAATTACAACTGTTGCATGTTTTTGTAGTAATGTTAAAACCTGAAAAACTGATCGTTTTGCAGGGGTGTCGCCAATTGCATTTGCAACCAATGCTGTCATTTTTGCGCCAGCAAAACTATTACAATATGGTATTGAATACTCCAAACCACTCTCACCACATGTTTCTATCTCAATTTCATCTAATGGATACCATTTAAGCTTAAAACGAATTCCTTTATAAAACACATTGTTTTTTACACCAATCACACCTGGATAGCAAGCTGGTAAAGTATATCCCCCTTTGTTGCACATCGCCGCTATAAGTACAATATTTCTATCAACAATTTCATTTAACGCTTGTTTTAACTTGGAAAAATCTCTTGGAGCAGTAGTTCCTAAACTACAGTTGATTATATCAATGTTGTTCTGCGCACACCAATGAAGTGCCGCAATCAATTGGTTCACGTCCCCACGTCCCGTAGTCGAATCTAGAATTTTCAAGCTATAACATTTTACATTCTGAACCATCAAAAATGCATGAATAATATCGAAGCAAGTCGTCCCATGACTATTTTTATAAAAAGAGTCTTCACTTTCATCTTTGGACACAACGCCGTCAGGAGATACTATCAAGTGGTAAATGCTGTGATATGCCGTTTTCCCTCTAGAAAAATCTACACCATCATCCATAATAGCTATTTTTAGCATGATAATTACACCTTGTATTTTTCCGCCTGAGTCAAAAACAAATCCGCATACGCTCCGCCTTGCGTCAAAAGCTGGCCGTGCGTCCCCTGCTCCGTTATTTTTCCATCAGCGAGGAACAGAATATGATCCGCACTTGCAATCGTAGACAAACGATGGGAAATGATCAAAGCGCCGCTTTGACTTCTGGACTGGCGGAAATAATGAAAAATTTCATGCTCCGCAGTTACGTCCAAAGAAGCCGACGGTTCATCCAAAACATAATAGGGTCTGTCTCGGAAAAAGACCCGCCCCAAAGCAAGCCGTTGCCACTGTCCCCCGGAAAGTTCCTCCCCATCAGGTTCAAACTTTCGCGTCAAAGGAGTATCCAATCCCTTATCAAAACCGCTTGTTTTTTCTGTCAAACGGCATTCTTCAATCGCGCGCAACAATGCCGCATCGTCGTTTCTTCCTTCCCAGTCGGAGAGTGCGATATTTTCCCTTAAAGATAAACTATAAGCAACGTAGTCCTGAAATAACACACCAAAAAGGTGACGGTAAACTACAGGGTCACAATCTTTGATATCAACACCGTCGATCAGGATTTGCCCTTCGGTAACGTCATAAAGGCGTAACAGAAGTTTGACAATTGTAGACTTACCCGCCCCGTTCAATCCGACGAGACCGACCACCTTTCCTTTCGGAAGCCGAAAAGAGCAGTCCCGTAGCACGTAAGTTTCTTTTCCGGGATATTGAAAGGAAACGTGAGAGAATTCAATTTCATGCTCAAACTTCGGCACACAGGTTCCGGCTCTGGAAATTTCCGGCTGCAGATCAAGAAATTCTCTTACCACTTTCGTGTTTTCCAGTGTATAGCGGATGTAAGAAAAACTGTTGGACAGATTTTCGGCGGAAGAGAGAAAAGAGTTAAACACGGAAATATAATAAGTCACATCGCCGATCTGCAATACGCCCGCAAACAACCGAAGAATCAAAAGCACGTACAGCAGAACCTGCCCTCCGATAACGGAAAACAACACTCCGATAAACAATAATATCGTAGACAGTATCGTCTTCTTTTTCTGCATTTGGTATAATTCTTTCCAGGATTGCATAAAACGATCCACAAATAAATCGGTAAGACCGAAAATCTTAATATCGCGAATGTTTTTCTTATTTCGGAACAACAATTTGAAATACTGAGATTTCCGGTTAACCGCCGCGGATTCTTTGTCATAGGCAACTTCAAGCCGGTTGATTCTGGCACGGCAGAACAACACTGGAACAAACAACGCCAACGCTGCCGGTGCTACCCAGAAATTCAGTTGAGACAAAAGGACAAACGCCCATATCAGCCGTAAAAAGCACTCCAGCGTCCAGAACATATTTGCCGACAACCCGACAACCGCATTCTTGATATTTTGCATGTAGCGGATCTTATTCTGCAATTCTCCAGAATCATAAAACGACAGATCAATATCCTTGTACTTATCCAAAAACAAGGTTTCCAGGTACACGTTTACCCGGTCATTGTATTTATACTCTATGTAACCGTCCGCTTTCCGAAGCAGCTGCATAAAACCCCAAAACAGAACGTACCCCAGAAGAAGCCACCAAACAACCGTGCTTTTTTCTGCAATGCCGTTAAAAATCCCTCTCCACAAAACAGCACTGAGAAAAGGAAGCACAGACAGTAACACGGAAAAGAGCAACCGTAAAACACCATATTTACCGGAAGCCTGAAACGTAATCTTCAAACTCTCTCGGAAAGCAGTGAGATCTTCTTTCAGCTTTTTCACAACAAATCTCCTTCCGAATCTTAAGTTCGATAACTGTCCGCCTGCAAGCGGTACAGCTTGGCGTAACTTCCGTCCTGCGACATCAGTTCGCTGTGCGTCCCCGTTTGTGAAATTCTCCCCTGTTCCAGCACCAAGATCCTATCCACCGTCATCAGGTTTGAAAGCCGGTGTGAAATCAAAATGCCGCTTCGTCCTTCGCTCAATTCAGAAAAAGATGCAAAAATATGGTCTTCCGCCTTTGCGTCCAATTTAGAGGAAGGCTCGTCTAAAACTAAAAATGCAGCATCCCGATAATAAGCCCGGGCGACTGCCATTTTTTGCCATTGTCCTCCGGAAAGTTCCATTCCGTCCGAAGAAAAAGTTCGCAGCATCTGAGTTTGCAAATCGGGCAGTTCTTCCAGGGTCCCAAGTCCGGCGGCAATTGCGGCGGACCGAACCGACGCCTCGTTTTCCTGAGAGACCTCGCCCATCGCAATATTTTCGCCGTAAGTCAACGCATAGTCTGAAATCTCCTGAAAACAAACACCGAACAACCGTCGCCAACTGACCAAATCATACTCCTGTATGGGATGACCGCAGAACAGTATTTCTCCCTCGTCCGGCTCATATAAACGCAGGAGCAGTTTCACGATTGTGGTTTTTCCGGCTCCGTTGACGCCCACGAGGGCAATTTTTTCTCCGGCTTCAACGCGGAAACTCAATCCCTGCAGAACAAACTCTTTCGTTCCCGGATATCGGAAAGTAACGTTGCGGAACTCCAAAATCCCGGGACCTACCGCCTCAACTTCTCCTTCAGGCTCCTCTTCCCAAGCATAAAAATCCGCCAACATTTTTGCCCGAGGCAAAAACAGCGTTACATAGGCAAAAATGTTGTAGGCCATCTCGCGAAAACAAGACGCCACGGAGGATATTGCCGCCGTACAAGCGGCAAGACCGCCCAACGTCATTTCGCCCTCCATGGTTTTCCACACCAAAAAGGCAAACATTCCGGCGTAACCGACAATGGCAATCAGCGTCGTATATGTCTGCTGCCGCAAATTTTTGAGAAAAAGCGTTTCCCTTTCTTTCAGAATTTCTTTCCAAACCGAACGAAACCGTTCCCGAAACACGTCAAACAGGTTCCATATACGAATATCTTTTGCATATTTCTTCTCCGTAAGCAACGAGTAATAATAATCCTTCCGACGCGTCTTTGGCATAGAGTCAATCGAAAACTGATCCATTTTTTTGTGCTTCGCCGCTGTCACAAAAATATCAGGAAGCGTCAGGATCAGATAAGCAAGAGCAATGAGG
>CALXAO010000087.1 GCA_944386295.1 uncultured Clostridia bacterium
TCCCAGAATAACCGGCCGATAAGGAGCATAGGTATATCCGCTCCAGTCGTCATAATGAGACAGAAACCATTCTTCAAAATCCCCGTAGCACGAATCAAGAATCAACGCATCCACATTCTTGTCCGCCGCGACAGCCTCCAACGCCGGCGTACAGCCAAAGCCTACGCCCTGCACCGCGAGAAAACCGGCGCCGGTAGTCTGCTGGGCATACGTAATCACCATCCGCAGTTCTTCGGATTTTTCCAGAGAAAATACATTGACGTCACCGTCAGAATAGCCACAGCCGCTGTAATCGAAGGTCACCACGTTGTATCCATGCTCCACCAAATCCCGAATATAATATAGACCATCCAGGTCATTCATTTCCCGATTGCTGTCATAATTGTGGGAAAACACCACCGTCCGGTCCGAGTAGGAAGCCTCTTCCGCCTGTTCCCGTTCCTGGGCCGGAATCACCCAGCCGTACAGTTTGCCCTCCGGACCGTCCAGCGCAAAGGTACTGTACTGTAGCCCAAGATCAAACGGGAAGGTACTCAGGCTGATCTTATCGGTGCGGATCCAGCGGTTGATCTGCAGCAGCGAGCATACCGGAATGGAAATCAAAAACACCAGCGCCACGCCCGCAACAATTCCCACGATCAGCTTTACAATCCGTTTGTTCATTCGTTTTTTCTCCTGTGTTTTTTTCATGTATATACATTGTAGCATAAAACCGGACGACTGTCAATGCCAGATTCCGGAACTTTTCATAGAAAATCCCAAAGGAAAGAATGTTTTACTTTTTTTCATAACTTCCCCTTGAAAAAAAACTCTTTTTGTGTTATAATACATTTATTAAATACTGAACCGGGAAAGGAACACTGCTATGGAATGTATGCCATCCAATCTGCGTCTTGCGGAGCTACTCTTTCCCCACATTGACAAGACGCCGGAATATTATGAAACAAAATATCCCCCCCGGAACCTTCCGGAAGGAGCAATAGTCACTCGCATTGCCCCGTCTCCTACCGGCTATATTCACTTCGGGAACCTGTACGGCGCACTCATTGATGAACGGCTGGCGCACCAGACCGGCGGCGTATTTTATCTCCGGATTGAAAACACCGACCAGAAACGGGAGGTAGAAGGCGCGGTAGAACAGATTCTGGACGGACTGAATAAATTTGGCCTGCGATTTGACGAAGGAGCCACCGAAACAAAAGATAGGGGTGCCTATGGCCCTTACCGGCAAAGAGACCGGGCAGAGCTGTACCAAACCATTGCTAAGGATATGGTCAAACGAGGACTTGCCTACCCTTGCTTCTGCACCGAGGAAGAATTGGAAGACATTCGGAAGGCGCAGGAAAAAGAGGGCGCAAACTTCGGCTATTACGGTAAATGGGCCAAGCATGCCCAGGATACCCCGGAACAGATAGAAACAGCCCTGAGGGAAGGAAAATCTTTTGTGCTGCGGCTCCGTTCCCCTGGCCGGGAAGACGGCAAGGTCCGCTGCCGGGATCTGGTAAAGGGCGACATGGAGCTTCCGGAAAATTTCAACGACATTGTACTTTTGAAATCGGACGGCATTCCCACCTATCATTTTGCCCACGTGATAGACGACCATTTCATGCGAACCACCCATGTGGTCCGAGGAGAAGAATGGCTTTCCACCTTTCATTACCATTTGCAGCTGTTTGATCTTCTTGGCTGGCAGCGTCCGGTGTATATTCACACCCCTCACATGCTCAAACAGGAAGGCGCGTCCAAACGTAAGCTGTCCAAGCGCAAGGACCCGGAAGCCCGGCTATCCTTCTATCTATCGGAAGGCTATCCCGCAGAGGGCGTCGTGGAATATTTGCTGACTGTGCTGAATTCCGACTTTGAAGATTGGCGGAAGAAAAATCCTGACCTTTCCTGCAGCGATTTCCGATTCCGCCCGGAAAGGATGGGAACAGCGGGAGCTGTATTTGACATTGACAAACTGCGGGACATTTCCCGCACTCTGCTCAGCCGGATGAGCGCGGAAGAGGTTTACCGGGGCACAGCAGCATGGGCCAAAGAATACGCACCGGAGTTTTACACCCTGCTTACCCGGGATCCGGCCTATTCCCAGAAGATTCTTTCCATTGGCAGGGGCGGACCGAAGCCCCGGAAGGACCTGACGGTTTGGAGCGACGTTCCGGAATATGTGGACTTCTTTTTTGAGGAAACCTTTGACCCGGTCTATCTGTTCCCCGACCATTTGGAGCAGGAGGACATCCGAGCTATTCTGGACCGGTACGTCCAACGGTATACCCCGGATGATGACCAGCAAATCTGGTTTTCCAAAATCCGGGAACTGACGGCGGAGCTTGGTTTTGCCGCCGATATGAAAGCATACAAGGCCGATCCGGCAGCCTATCGGGGAAACGTCAGCGACGTGAGCATGGTGCTGCGGGTGGCTGTTACTGGGAAGACCGCGTCCCCCGACACCTTTGCCGTTATGCAGATTCTGGGGAAAGACCGGGTGCTGCAGCGGCTGAACCGTGCAAAAGAAGTTCTTTAAAATTCAAGAAAGGCGGCCTGTTTCTTTATGGAAGAAACTTCATCCAATTTTATTTATGAAATTATTGACGCGGACCTGGCGTCCGGCGCAGCGGACCATGTACACACCCGATTTCCTCCGGAGCCCAACGGCTATCTGCACATTGGCAGCGCCAAGGCTATCTGGATCAACTGGTCCACGGCAAAAAAATACGGTGGAAAATTCAACCTACGCTTCGACGACACCAACCCGGTCAAGGAAGATACCGAATATGTAGATTCCATTCAGGAAGACTTGCAATGGCTGGGCGCGGTGCCTGACGGGGGAGTTTACTACGGCTCTGACTATTTTGACAAATGCTACGAGTTTGCCCTGCAGCTTATCCGGGACGGAAAAGCCTATGTCTGCGACCTGACGGCAGACCAGATGCGGGAATACCGGGGCACCCTGACCGAACCGGGCCGAGAAAGCCCCTACCGCGGCCGGAGCGTGGAAGAAAACCTGGAGCTGTTTGAACGCATGAAAAACGGGGAATTTCCCGACGGGGCAAAAACCCTGCGAGCAAAGATCGACATGGCATCCCCCAACATGAATCTGCGGGATCCCGCCATTTACCGGATTGTACACACCACCCACCACCGGCAGGGAAACAAATGGTGCATCTACCCGCTATACGATTACGCCCATCCTATTCAGGATGCTCTGGAGGGGATTACCCATTCCCTCTGCTCTATTGAATTTGAAAACCACCGTCCGCTTTACGAATGGGTGGTGGACAACATCGGCTTTGCTCAGAAACCAAAGCAGCGAGAATTTGCCCGTCTGAATCTGACTTATACGGTCATGAGCAAGCGATACCTGCGGGAGCTGGTGGAAACCGGCCGGGTGGACGGCTGGGACGATCCCCGTATGCCCACACTGTGCGGACTGCGCCGGAGAGGGTACACCCCCTCTTCCATTCTGGACTTTGTACAGCGGGCCGGTGTAGCTAAGGCCTACAGCATTGTAGATATCGGTCTGCTGGAACACTGTATTCGCAATGAGTTGAACACGGACGCGCCCCGTCGGATTGCGGTCCTGGATCCTCTAAAAGTAATCATTACCAATTACCCGGAAGACAAAACTGAGGAATTTACCCTGCCAAACAATCCCCAGGATCCGGAAGCCGGAACCCGGAAAGTTCCGTTCAGCAGGACGCTTTATGTAGAACGGTCGGACTTCATGGAAGATCCCCCCCACAAATTTTTCCGTCTCAAACCAGGAGGCGAAGTCCGTCTTATGGGCGCGTATCTGATTCGTTGCGAAAAGGTTCTTAAGGACGCCAATGGCCATGTAACGGAACTGGAATGCACCGCGGACCTGGAAACTTCCTGCGGGACCCCGGCCGACGGACGGAAGGTTAAGGGAACCATCCACTGGGTCAGCGCCGCCCATGCGGCCGACATTTCCATCCGGCTTTATGACCGCCTGTTCACGCTGGAAAACGTCTTTGACATTCCGGAAGGAAAAACCTATACCGATTATTTGAATCCCTCCTCTCTGACAGAACTGGAGCACTGTAAGGCGGAGCCTGCTCTCGCGCAGGCCCGGGACGGAGACCGATTCCAGTTTGTTCGCAGCGGCTATTTTTGTAAGGATATTCACAGTAACGCGTTTAACTTAATTGTATCATTAAAAGATAGTTACAAGGAGTAGTGTCGTGACCTCTATATTCTCTGTTGTCTTCCCGATTTTGTTTGTTGCCATGTTTCTTTTGTTTTTGGGTATTTTTGTGACAATACTGGTTATTGGCCTGTCCCGTTGGAGAAAAAATAACCGTTCCCCCCGGCTGACGGTTTCCGCCCGGGTAATTGCAAAACGGGCGGCATTTTCCGGACATCATCACCATACCAATTCTATGCACACTTCCTATACCACCCAGTACTACGCCACCTTTCAGGTAGCTGGCGGAGATCGGATGGAGTTGTATCTGCCGGAATCGGTTTACGGTCTTCTGGTAGAGGGCGATGAAGGCCAGCTGACCTTCCAGGGAACCCGTTTTCTGGACTTTACTCGCACACTTTAATTCGCATTGCAATATCGATATAGTTATATCGATATTGCAATATTGGATATATCAAATTTACATTTCCTTTTTGCTAAATTTTATGTTATAATACAGGTAGAAAATAAAAGGTATAAAAAACACCGAAAAATTTATGCAGGAGGAACTGTATCATGGCAAGATTTACATTACCCAGAGATTTGTATCACGGAAAAGGCGCGCTGGAAGCGCTGAAAACGTTCGAAGGCAAACGGGCGATAATTTGTGTAGGCGGCGGGTCTATGAAGCGTTTCGGTTTTTTGGACAAAGCGGTTGCCTACCTGAAAGAAGCCGGCATGGAAGTAGAGCTGTTTGAAGGCATCGAACCCGATCCTTCGGTGGAAACTGTTATGCGCGGCGCGGAAGTTATGCTCAAATTCCAGCCGGACTGGATTATTGCCATGGGCGGAGGCTCTCCCATTGACGCGGCCAAGGCCATGTGGATCAAATACGAGTATCCGGAAACCACCTTTGAAGATATGTGCAAGGTCTTTGGCCTGCCGAAGCTGCGAAAAAAGGCGCATTTCTGTGCCATCTCCTCTACTTCTGGCACAGCGACAGAAGTGACGGCCTTTTCGATTATCACCGACTACAACAAAGGGATCAAATATCCCATTGCCGACTTTGAAATTACCCCCGACGTTGCCATTGTTGATCCGGATCTGGCCGAAACCATGCCAAAGAAGCTGGTTGCCCACACCGGGATGGACGCAATGACCCATTCTGTAGAAGCATATGTCTCCACCGCGAACTGCGATTACACCGACCCGCTGGCGCTATACTCCATTAAAATGATTCAGAACGACCTAGTAGATTCCTACAACGGCGATATGGCCAAAAGAGACCGGATGCACAACGCACAGTGCCTGGCCGGCATGGCCTTCTCCAATGCCCTGCTGGGTATCGTTCATTCCATGGCACATAAAACCGGTGCCGCGTTTGCCGATTACGGCGCGCACATCATTCACGGAGCGGCCAACGCCATGTACCTGCCCAAGGTTATCGCTTTTAATGCGAAAAACGAAACGGCGGCTCAACGGTACGCTACTATCGCCGATACTATGGAACTGGGCGGAAATACAGTGTCGGAAAAGGTGCAACGGTTGATCGCACATCTACGCAAGATGAACGATCAACTGAATATTCCGCACTGCATCAAGAATTACGGAGCGGACAGCTATCCCACCGAGCAGGGCTTTGTTCCGGAAAATGTATTCCTAGAACGGGTCCACGATATCGCGGTCAACGCGCTGGCGGATGCCTGCACCGGCTCCAATCCTCGTCAGCCCTCGGTAGAAGAAATAGAACAGCTGTTGAAATGTTGCTATTACGACACCGAAGTTGACTTCTGAGTTCAGCAATTAAACCCAGAGGCTGTGCTTCAGCGCACAGCCTCTTTTCGGAAGGAAGGAAACCAATATGTTTGAAATCCTCAAAAAGAAAGAATTGAATTCCACCGTAACATGGATGGAAATCAAAGCGCCCATGGTCGCCCGCAAAGCGGAGCCAGGACAGTTTATTATTCTGCGTACCGATGAAAACGGAGAACGGATTCCCCTGACCATTGCCGATTACGACCGGGACAAGGGAACAGTCACCATTATTTTTCAGGTGGTAGGAGCAACCACCGAAAAACTAAATCATATGCAGGAAGGGGATTTCCTACAGGATTTTGTCGGTCCCCTAGGGAAAGCCACCCATACGGAAGGCCTTAAAAAGGTTGCTGTGGTCGGCGGTGGGGTTGGCTGCGCTATTGCCCTGCCGGTGGCAAAAAAATTACACAGCCTGGGCTGTGAGGTTCACGCAATCATTGGCTTCCGTTCCCGGGATCTGGTAATTCTGGAAAAAGAGTTTGAACAGAACAGCTCCCTGATTAAAAAGATGAGTGACGATGGCTCCTGGGGAGAAAAAGGCCTGGTCACAGACGCGCTGCGAGCCCTGATTGAAGCAGGTGAAACCTACGACGAAATCATTACCATCGGTCCCCTGATTATGATGAAATTTGTCTGTCAGCTGGCAAAGGAACACGGAATCAAAGTCATCGCATCCATGAACCCCATTATGATCGACGGAACCGGCATGTGCGGCGGCTGCCGTTTGTCGGTTGGCGGAAAAACAGTATTTGCCTGCGTGGATGGGCCGGATTTTGACGGTAGTCTGATTGACTTTGACGAAGCCATGGAACGCAACTCCATGTACCGCAACTTTGAACGGCACAAGCATGAAGAGACCTGCAATCTGTACAAACAGGAGGCTAGATAATTATGCCGAACATGTCCCTGAAAAAAAATCCCATGCCAACCCAGGCACCGGAAATCCGGAATAAAAACTTTGAAGAAGTCGCCCTGGGTTATACCGAGGAAACAGCCATGGACGAGGCCAAGCGCTGTCTAAACTGCAAAAACCGTCCCTGTATCGGCGGATGTCCGGTCAAAATACATATTCCTGAATTTATCGCAAAGGTAGCGGAGGGAGATTTTGAAGCCGCCTATCAGATTATTGCCCTCTCCTCCAGCCTTCCTGCGGTCTGCGGGAGAGTCTGTCCCCAGGAATCCCAATGTGAAGGGCAATGCGTCCGCGGAATCAAAGGCGAACCGGTCGCCATCGGCCGACTGGAACGGTTTGTAGCTGACTGGCACAATGCAAACAATACCGAAAAACCGATTTCGCCTGCAGGCAACGGTCGCAAGGTCGCAGTCATCGGATCCGGACCTTCCGGACTGACCTGCGCCGGAGATCTGGCCAAAAAAGGGTATCAGGTCACCGTGTTTGAAGCCCTGCATTTGGCTGGCGGCGTGCTGGTTTACGGTATTCCGGAATTCCGTCTGCCCAAAGCCATTGTACAGAAAGAAATCGACGGTCTGAAAGACTTGGGCGTACGCTTTGAAACCAACACTGTCATCGGCCGTACCATTTCCATTGACGAGCTGATGAAAGAATACGGATTTGAGGCCATTTTCATTGGTTCCGGCGCTGGTCTGCCCAAATTTATGAACATTCCGGGAGAAAATTTGAAGGGGGTTTATTCCGCCAACGAATTTTTAACCCGCATTAATCTGATGAAGGCATACCGAGATGACAGCGACACGCCGATTCAGCACGCAAAAAAGGTAGCCGTAGTAGGCGGCGGAAACGTTGCCATGGATGCCGCGCGTTGCGCGAAGCGGCTGGGCGCAGAAGTATATATTGTATACCGCCGGGGCATGGAAGAGCTTCCGGCCCGAAAAGAAGAAGTGGAACACGCCATGGAAGAGGGTATTATTTTCAAAACCCTTTCCAATCCGGTAGAAATTCTAGGCTGGCACAATCCGGAGGACCGAAGGGATCCAAAAAACGGCTTTGTCCGGGGCATGAAATGCGTAGAAATGGAACTGGGAGCCCCCGACGCGTCGGGACGCCGCCGTCCGGTGGAAAAGCCTGACAGTGAATTTCTGTTGGACCTGGACTGTGTGATCATGGCCCTGGGCACCTCACCCAATCCGCTGATCAAATCCACGACCCAGGGATTGGAAACCCAAAAATGGGGCGGAATTCTTGTAGAAGAAGAGACCGGAAAGACCTCTCGGGAAGGGATTTACGCCGGCGGCGACGCGGTAACTGGCGCTGCAACCGTGATCTTGGCCATGGGCGCGGGAAAAAACGCAGCGGCAGCTATTGATGATTATTTGCAGGGCAAAAAATGAGCACTAAGATACCTCTTCAGGCCATGCACCGTCTCCCTCAATATCTACAGTATCTGAAATCTTTGCCAAAAGAGGGTTACATCTCGGCAACAGCCATTGCAGAGGCTTGCGGCCTCAATGATGTGGTTGTCCGCAAAGACCTTGCAGCGGTAAGCCGAGGCGGAAAACCGAAGCTCGGCTACGTTACCGAAACACTGACCCGGGATCTGGAGCAATTTTTAGGATATACCGATGTGAACGACGCGGTTTTGGTCGGCGCAGGCAATTTAGGTCGGGCCCTGCTATCCTACAGCGGCTTTCAGAATTACGGCCTAAATATTGTGGCAGGCTTTGATACCGATCCGCGCCTGATCGGAACCGAAATTCACCGAAAGAAGATTTTTCCCCTTTCGGAAATGAAACACATTTGCGCCCGCATTCAGATTCACATCGGAATTATCACCGTACCTGCGAGCCAGGCCCAGAGCGTCTGCAATCAGCTCATTGACTGCGGCATCACAGCCCTCTGGAATTTTGCGCCAGTCTACCTGAAGGTTCCGGACCACATCCTTCTTCAGAATGAAAACATGGCAACATCTCTGGCTCTGCTCTCCCGGCGGCTTTCCGAGAAAATACAGGAATAAACAGACAAAGAGACCCAAAGGATATTGCGGCAAGAAGATTTTTCTTGCCGCCTTTTGTTGAACCGCAAAGATGTTTGTTCTGATATTCTTCCAGCGGTCCTATTCGCCATACACAAATCGGAAAAAAGCAGCACTCCACCAAGAAGCTTTCCGGGGACTCGGTTTATGAAAAGTATCTGCCTGCATTTTGCCAAACGATCAAAACCGCTTGGCAAAAATTGTGATAGACAAAAAGAACGCAAAGAAATTTTACGCAACAGAAATTGCCGCCATATTCCGAAGTATTTGATACAAGAAGGCCTCAGCCTGCCGTGGGCTGAGGCCTTCTTGTATCAATCCGGCCGACGGGGACGGAAACGGAGCTGTTCCACCTGCGCCGCAAGCGCTTGTACCAGTTCCGAGTCGGACAGGGACAAATCCGCCAGAGGCGGAAGACCATTTTTCGCCAGCAGGCTGTTAGCCTCCGCCGCAGCCAACCGCAGGGCTGCCATGCCTGACGCCGTGGAGGACTTCCGCTGCGTCACAGCGCCGCAAAGGACACAGAACAGGGACCACACTTCTGCCCGCCGTGGCTGTTCCAGGGTTTCCATCCAAGTTACAAAATGCTCCATTCCGGCGCGCCTCCTTTTGGTCTATTATAGCATTTCCGGCCGGAAAAGTCAACCCAGGAAATAATTTTTAATTTTTCGGGAAATCCCTTTACAAAGCGCGTTTGAAATGGTATAATAAAGGTATCAATTTTAAACGAAGCCAAAGGAGAGTTGTCAAGATGGAAAATCTGGATTACGTGGCAAAATGCGACCCCGCGGTAGGCAGCGCCATGCAGGCGGAACTGGACAGGCAAAGAGCTAACATTGAACTGATCGCCTCGGAGAACTGTGTCTCGGAAGCGGTTATGGCCGCCATGGGATCAATTCTGACCAATAAATACGCCGAGGGTTATCCGGGCAAGCGCTATTACGGCGGCTGCGAGTGTGTGGATATGGTAGAAAACATTGCCATTGAACGGGCCAAGCAGCTGTTTGGCGCAGATCATGTAAACGTACAGCCCCACAGCGGTGCCCAAGCCAACACTGCCGTTTATTTTGCTTTTCTCAAGCCGGGAGATACCATCTTGGGGATGAACCTAGCCCACGGAGGGCATTTAACCCACGGCTCTCCTGTAAATTTTTCCGGAAACTATTTTAATATTGTCCCCTACGGCGTCAGCGAAGCCGACCAGCGGATTGATTACAATCAAGTGGAACGGCTGGCGATGGAATGCCGGCCCAAAATTATTGTAGCCGGCGCGTCCGCTTACCCCCGTACCATTGACTTTGAACGGTTCGGTGCCATAGCGAAAAAAAGCGGCGCTATGCTCATGGTAGACATGGCCCACATTGCCGGATTAGTCGCCGCCGGAGAACATCCCTCCCCGGTTCCCTATGCGGACATTGTTACCACCACCACCCACAAAACCCTCCGCGGCCCCAGAGGCGGAATGATTCTTTGCAAGGAAGAATATGCCAAAGCCATTGACAAGGCTATTTTCCCGGGAACCCAAGGAGGGCCCCTGATGCATGTCATTGCGGCAAAAGCCGTTAGTTTTGGAGAAGCCCTTCAGCCGGAATTCAAAGCTTATCAGAAGCAGATTGTCCGCAACGCCAAGCGTCTTGCCGCAGCACTGATGGCAAAAGGCTTTCAGCTAGTATCGGGAGGCACAGACAACCATTTGATGCTGTTGGATCTGCGGAAATTCGGCATTACCGGCAAACAGCTGGAAAAAGACCTGGATCAGGTCCGGATTACCGTAAATAAAAACGCCATTCCCTTTGATCCGGAAAAACCCTTCGTCACCAGCGGAATCCGTATCGGTACGCCGGCAATCACCTCCAGGGGCTTCGTGGAAGAGGACATGGATGTCATTGCCAACTGCATCTACAACGTGGCAACCGATTTTGAAGGAACCAAAGAAGAGGTCAAAGCGGCGGTAACAGCCCTTTGCGCAAAACACCCGCTGTACTAATTAAAAACATGTATACACCTCTGCCCGCAAGACTTCGCCCCGTTCAACTGGAAGACATGGTCGGCCAGGAGCATTTGCTTGCTCCCGGCCGGCCTCTTCGGAATTTGATCGAAACCGGACAAATCCCAAACATGATTTTTTACGGCCCGGCCGGTGTTGGGAAAACCACCCTGGCAGGGATTATTGCCGCCCGTACAGACCGGAAGCTGTATAAGCTGAACGCCACGACAGCCTCTTCGGAAAATGTCAAAGAGGTTTTGGCTCAAATCGGAAGCCTGGAAGGGGAAAAAGGCCTGATTCTCTATCTGGATGAAATCCAGTATTTTAACAAAAAACAACAACAGCTGCTGCTGGATGCCATTGAAAACGGTTCGGTTACCCTGATTGCATCCACATCGGAAAATCCGTATTTCTACATTTATACGGCCATTTTAAGTCGCTGTACTGTATTTGAATTCCGCCCCCTGTCCCGGGAACATATTCTCACAGCCCTGCGCCGGGGAGTGCGTTTTCTGGAACAGGACCGTTTAACTGTGGAGGCAGAACCGGAAGCGCTGGAGCATATAGCGGCGACCTGCGGCGGCGATCTGCGGAAGGCGCTCAACACACTGGAAGTGCTCGCGGCCCGAAAAACCGGCCAAACGGTTCTGCATATTACTCTGGAAAATGCCCGTGCAGTCACAGGGAAAGCCAATTTACGCTATGACCGGGACGGGGATTCCCATTACGATATTCTTTCTGCATTCCAGAAATCCATCCGGGGTTCGGACCCGGACGCGGCAATTCATTATCTGGCCCGCCTGATCGCCGCGGAAGATTTGCCGTCCATCTGCCGGCGGCTGCTAGTAATCGCGGCGGAAGACATTGGTCTCGCTTTCCCTCAAGCAATTGCAATAACCAAGGCCTGCACCGACGCGGCAGCCCAATTGGGCTTTCCGGAGGCCCAGATTCCCCTGGCAGAAGCGGTCTTGCTTCTGGCCACGGCGCCGAAATCCAACAGCGCTGCCGACGCCATTGGCAAAGCGATGAAAGACCTGCAAAATACAGAACTGGGCGAAATTCCCGCTGCTCTGAAGGATGCCCACTACAGCGGCGCGGAAGCATTGGGGAACGGAAAGGGCTACCAGTATCCCCATGCTTTCCCTGACCATTACGTAAAGCAACAATATCTTCCCAACCAACTGAAAAATGCAGTGTACTATACCTACGGTTCCAATAAAAATGAACAGGCGGCAAAAGCTTATTGGGAAAAAATCAAAGGAAAAAAAGTTTAACGAAAGGAAAGGCCATGGTCAAAACCATGAACAACAATTATGAAGCAGTCTCTTCGCTGCTGTTTTCCCATTATCCACAGCTGCGCTGTGCCTTGGAATTTAAAAAACCTTATGAACTTCTGGTGGCGGCCCGGCTTTCCGCCCAATGTACCGACCGGCGTGTAAACCTGGTGTGCAAGGAGTTATTTGCAGTTTATCCGGACTTTCCTTCTCTGGCCCAGGCCAACCTGGAAGACGTAGAACGGATCATCCGGCCCTGCGGCCTGTATCATGTGAAGGCCAAAGACATCATTGCCGCCAGCCAATATTTGAAGGACAGACCTCTGCCCCGGACACTAGAAGGTTTTCTGGAACTTCCGGGGGTAGGACGGAAAATTGCGAACCTGCTCATGGGAGAACTGTACAACGAACCGGGGGTCATTGTCGCAGACACTCACTGCATTCGCCTGTCCAACCGTCTGGGATTCTGTGAAACCAAAGACCCGGTCAAGGTGGAAGCTGCCCTGCGGAAAATCGTCCGGCCGGAAGAAAGCATGCAGTTCTGTCACGGACTGGTTTTTCACGGCCGACAATGCTGCAAAGCCCAGAATCCGGATTGTGCTCACTGTTTTTTGACTGAATACTGCCGGGAATTTCAAGAACGGAGGGAAAAGTAATGGAATATACAGAAATCATTTTTCAAATTCCAACAAAAGATGCCGATATAGCAGCAGCCATTGTAGGCATGGCCGATATCGGCGGCATTTACATAGAAGACTATTCCGACATGATGGAATGTGAATTGGTACAGCAAACCAATCTGGTGGACGAGGAACTGCTGCGCCGGGACAGAGAGCATGTACGGTTACACATTTATTTGAGCAGTGACCAAAACCCCACAGAATACATTGCCTTTTGGCAAGAACGACTTACGGCGGCAGGAATTACATACATGCTTACCAGGGACAAGGTGCAGGAAGAAGACTATGCCTCCTGCTGGAAAAAATACTTCAAGCCTCTGTCTATTGGAAAAATCACCATAATTCCCTCCTGGGAGGAAACTCTCTCCTCCTCCGTAGAAATTCCCCTATATATTGATCCGGGAATGGCTTTCGGTACCGGCCGCCACGAAACCACATCCTGCTGCATAGAAGCGATTCAGGAGCGACTTCGTCCGGGAAACCGGATGCTGGACGCCGGCTGCGGCAGCGGAATCCTGTCAATTGCCGCCCTGCTGTGGGGTGCGGAACGCGTGCTGGGCGTCGATATTGACCCAAACGCCGCTCGAATTGCTCTGGAAAATGCGGCGCTAAACCGCTTTTCCGGAACGTTTCAGGCTGTTGCGGGCAATTTGCTTCATCCCGAAGCCGCTTTGCGGCGAACCTTAGCCGAAGTCGGCCCGTTTCAGGTCGTCACCGCCAATATTGTAGCGGATGTAATTCTTCCGCTGGCTGGGTCCTTCCGGGAATGGATAGCCCCAGCGGGAATTTTAATTGCCTCCGGAATCATTGCCTCCCGCAAAGCAGAGGTGCTTGCAGCTCTGACCAACTGTGGATTTCAGCTGCTGGAAGAAAAACAGAAAAATGACTGGGTTTGTTTTATCCTTCAAACCTAAAACAACATGGGGCGCCTTTTCCGAGGCGCCTCACACTGTGTTCCGCCTGCAAATCTGATCAACGCTGCCTTATGCAGAAATTAGGGACAGCTTTTCGCAAACGCTGTCCCATACAATGCTTTTGTTATTTTATTCTTATACTTCCTCCGGAGCAGCAGGAGAATCGGAATTCTTGTCCGTAGGAGGTAAGATATCCGCCATAGCGGCTGGACGACGACGTAGACGTTTGGACATCTTCTGCAGAATCCGGAAGAAAAAGATTGCCAGAAAAGTATCACCTAAAAATTCAAGCAAACTGATTGAAACGCCGTAAGGATTTCCCGGGAACAGGGAAAGAATCGCGTCAGGAAGCCGGATGGACTGAAAGAGAACAAACAGCATTCCGAACAGAAAACAGCTTTTTCGGCAAAGCATACCGGACAAAAGCTTAGAAAACTGGAGCATAGCCATGGTGCCCATAGCAAGGCAAACAATATAATAAATGCCGTAGGGACGGGACATAGAGATTTCCAAATCTAGAAATGCCCGGAACAGTCGGACAACAAACCAGACGGTCAGCGACAGAGAACAGATTTTCCAACCTGTAGACCGGCTAGCCCGACGAGGATAGGAAACGAAAAATACCAAAAACACACTGCACACCAGGGACAAAACCGCAATCCAAAGCGACAGGTCCTTCCACAACGGTCCGGAAGATACCTGCGACAGCCGCTGAGCAAGCAGTGACCGAAAGGAACCGGCAAGAACAAACACCGCCGACAGAAGGCCAACCACCGCGTCCAGTCCGGAAAAGCGGTACAGGCGTTTTTGCAGCGACCGGTTTTCTTTCCGGATTACAAACAAAAAGGTAAGAAAAAATACTGCGCAAGCACCTAGAAAACAATTGAGAATCCAGGGCAGGGGGCTGTTCTGAACAAAATAACCAGTATCGGCCTCCACCGCAAACAAAAGCGTCAGGCAGCGGAGAACAGCGCCTGCCAGACAAAGCGGCAAAAGAATGCACAGATAATGCTTTGGCTTCATATCGATAAAATCTCCTTTGAATAGGCTGAACCACAGCTACAGCAGAATATACATTGTTTATATGATACCATGATTTTGCAAAAATGTCAAGCCCTTCCCAGGCGTTTGTTTCCGCAAAATACTGCAATATTGTTGTTTTTAACAAAAATTTAGCTTTTATGCGTTTCAGGAGGCTCCTATGGAAATCACCGTCCAGCTTAGAAAAAACATAAATTGGATTTTTGCAATTCTTTGTCTAACCCTGGCGGCCCAATTGACCGCAGGAACAGCAGCCGGAATTTGTTGGACACTCTGGCCGGAACTTTCTCCATATACCGTCCATTTTTTAATTCCCCAGACTATTTATCCCCTGCTCACCGCCGGGAGTATGCTGATTTTCCTACTAGCAGCAACACCTGCCTCTGTGGCCTTTTTCCACAAACCGGAGCCTATTACGGATCTGCTTTTTTATATCCCCACATTTCTCGGCCTGTCATTGCTTGCTTCCCGGCTGTCGGAGGGAATTATCGTTATTCTGGAGGCAATAGGCATAAAAATTCCGTCCATGACCCAATATTTTCCCTCCCCGTCCTCCCCGGTGGAAATGGCGGGATATTTTCTTGTTATCGCAATTCTTCCGTCGATTTGTGAAGAACTCCTGTTCCGCGCCGGAGTTGCAGGCGTGCTGGCTTCCTTTAACCGCACCGCAGCTGTTTTTTTCTCGGCCCTATCTTTTTCTCTAATTCACGCTACAGTACAGCAAATACCGGGAGCGTTTCTTCTGGGGCTGCTTCTGGCCGACGTCTATTTACACTATAAAAACCTTGCTTTTCCTGTTTTGCTGCATTTTATCAACAATGCGGTTTCCTGTCTGCTGAACTTTCTGGCGTTAAGCGGGCAAGAAACCGCCGCAAACGGACTGGCAACCGCAATGGAAGTAATTTTAATTCCCGTCGGACTGCTCACTGGATTTGTGCTGCTACGCCGACGTAAAAAAGCTTCCCGCTCCTCTGCTGACCGGGTAACAACCCGTCAGGCATTTTACACTG